>NZ_JAUBRP010000060.1:0-23354 GCF_036701935.1 Microcoleus sp. M2_D5
TTTTGGCTGGCATACATTATAACTAATTATCGCTTATCTTATATTTATATTATACAATCTAGCTGCGTATCAGCTTAGCAGCAAGAAGAAAAGGAAAGAAGGACTGGCATTGCACCAATGCTCTTTATGGATAGTTTGAATGCAGAAGGATTTGAAGGATGGTTATCTTTATATTTGTTACCCGATTTAACAAGTCCATCTATATTAATTATGGAGAATGCACCCATTCATCGTAAGACGGTCATTAGACTATTGGTTGAAGAGGCGGGTCATCAGATAATATTTTTACCAAAATACTCTCCTGACTTAAATGATATTGAGCATGATTTTAGTGCATTAAAGAGAGCTAAAATGTATGCGTCTCCTGGCACATCTCTTGATGAAATTATTCGTGCTTATTGTGCACAAAGAGTGTCTCATACTTATTTGAAATGACTGTACCAACAAGGTATGCGGGCTGCAACCCTTATACAGTCTATCTCGTAGACTTCTTGGTCTCCCCCCAGGACTGTGCGTCAACCTCACCGGAAAAAATCTTTGACTTTTGAGGGAAAACTTCTGAGTAGGGGCGATCGCATTTTTACCATTCAGCAGTAAGGTACGCAGCGCGCACCTTACAAACTATTAACCTATGACTATTCTGCCACTTCCTCAGATTCCGATTCTTCGGCCGATTCTTCACCAGCAGGCGGCACTAAAGCCACAGCTACGATCGAATCATCCTCATCTAACCGCTGCACCCGCACACCCGTTGCTGTGCGCGATTGAGTAGAAATTGCACTCACAGCCTGACGGATAATAATACCTCGGTTGGTAACGATCATCAATTCGTCATCTTCGTTGACAATTCGCAGGGCAGCTACCCGATCCTTTCCCTTTTTCGACTTGAATTTAGTAGCCGTCAATCCCTTGCCAGCCCGTCTTTGTAGGCGGAATTGAGAAACAGGAACCCGCTTGCCATAGCCGTTGGTGGTGATTACCAACACCGAAGGAACTTCGCTGCTAACTGTCGAAATTTCTTCGACCTCTTCGCCTTCAATTTCCTCTGCTTGCAATTCTAATTCTTCATCTTCCGTTTCCAATTCAGCACTTTCTGCCCCTTCAAATTCCCCTTCTTCCGTTTCTAATTGAGCAATATTAGCTCCCTCAAATTCGGAGTCTTCAGTTTCCAATTCAGCAATTTCGGCAACTATTGAACTGGGCAAAATGTCCATGCTAATCAACTCATCGCCCGATCGCAATTTCATTGATTTTACACCCCGCGTCGCGCGGCCGACTGGGCGCAACTGTTCGTGATTGGTGCGGAAATGAATTGCCATGCCTTGGCGCGTACCGATGATGATGCTGTCACCCACTTTTGCTCTCCGCACCCAGCGCAGTTGGTCGCCTTCTTCCAGAGAAATGGCGATTAATCCATTAGTGCGGATGTTGCCAAATGCGGAAAGTGCGGTTTTCTTGATGTAGCCGCTGCGAGTCAGCATGACCAAGTATTCTTCGCTGGTAAATTCTGTGACAGACACCATAGAAGTGATTTTTTCTTCTATAGGAATCGGCAGCAGTTGTACCACGGGAGTGCCGCGTGCCGTCCGGGAACAGACGGGGATTTGATAAGCTTTGAGAGAGTAAACTACGCCCCTGTCACTGAAGAACAAAACGCTGTCGTGATCGCAGCAGGAAAGGAAATGTTCTACTCCATCGTCTTCTTTCATTTTCGCGCCTGCTTTGCCGCGAGTAGCGCGACTTTGGGCCTCGAAAGTGCTGACCGGCATCCGCTTGATGTAGCCTTGCTCTGTAATCAGAATAATTGCTTGTTCGTTGGCAATTAAATCTCTTTCATCGATTTCTCCTTCGGCGTGTTCGATGACGCTGCGTCTAGGAGTGGCGATTTTGGTTTGGATTTCGACTGCTTCAAATTCGGCGATTTCTAAGATGCGTTCCCGGCGCGCTAAGATATCTTCCAAATCTTCGATTTTAGCTCGCAGTTCTTCGTGTTCTTGCTGAATTTTTTGCGCTTCCAATGCTGTCAAACGCCGGAGCTGCATTTGCAGAATTGCGTCCGATTGCTGTTCGGAAAGACCGTAATTATCCATCAATTCCTGTTTGGCTGCTGCGGAGTCGGCAGCAGCGCGAATTAGGTGAATAATTGCATCTAAGTTTTCTAAGGCAATTAATAAGCCTTGCAGAAGGTGGTCGCGTTCTTCTGCTTTGCGGAGTTCAAATTGAGTCCGGCGAGTAATTGTCTCAATGCGGAAATCTAGGAAGACATTGAGGAATTGGGAGAGCGTAAGTAGTTGGGGTTCCCCGTTTACTAGCGCTAACATATTGGCTCCAAAGTTTGCTTGGAGGGGTGTTTGTTTGTAGAGGTTGTTGAGGACGACGCGGGGATAGGCGTCGCGCTTGAGTTCGATCACGATCCGCATTCCGTCTCTATCGCTTTCGTCGCGAATGTCGGAAATTCCATCTAATCTTTTGTCGTTGACAAGTTCGGCAATTTTCTCAATTAGCCCTGCCTTGTTTGTTTGGTAAGGCAATTCGGTGATAATAATTGCTTCTTTGTCGGGGCGGCCGGGATGTTCGATGGTTTCAATGCTGGCGACTCCGCGCATTGTAATCGAACCGCGCCCGGTGGTGTAAGCATCGCGAATGCCGCTTCTGCCGAGAATTTGCCCTCCGGTGGGAAAGTCCGGGCCGGGGATGTACTGCATCAATTCCAGGTCAGTAATTGCTGGATTGTGGATTAGCGCTACTAAACCGTCAATTATTTCGCCTAAGTTGTGTGGCGGAATGTTGGTGGCCATCCCTACAGCAATCCCGGAGGAACCGTTGAGCAAAATTTGGGGGATGCGTGCCGGGAGTACGAGGGGTTCTTGCTGGGAACCGTCGAAGTTGTCGCCGAAATCAACTGTTTCCGAGTCGATGTCGCGCAGCATGGAGTCGCTAGTGAGAGCTGTGAGCCGACATTCGGTGTAACGCATGGCAGCGGGTGGGTCGTTGTCAACGGAGCCGAAGTTGCCGTGGCCGTTGATCAGGCGTTCCCGCATGGAGAAATCCTGAGCCATCCGCACCAGGGCGTCGTAAACCGCTGTATCTCCGTGCGGGTGATACTTGCCCAGCACCTCCCCCACGACGCGGGCGCATTTGCGGAAAGGTCGATCGGGAGCCAAGCCCAATTCGTTCATGGCGTAGAGAATGCGTCGGTGAACGGGCTTGAGACCGTCCCTGGCATCTGGTAGCGCCCGACCGACTATTACGCTCATGGCGTATTCCAAGTACGATCGGGACATCTCATTACCCAGATCCGTCGGGATTATCCGCGACTCAGAGGTGCTCATAGGTTGAAAAACTCCGTTAAAAATTTAAATTTGACGGCTATAAATCTCAAAAATGCGATAAAATCGGTTTGGATTCAGTAGAGCTGCCAAATATTGCAAATTACTCCTGAAATTATATCACAATTTGCCTTGGACTTTATGGGAAAGTTGCTAGAAAAATTAAGGGACGAAACAATGTAAATTCGTAAGTTCGCCGTTGGTGATTTAGTCATCAATTGGCAAAAGCTAGAAAGGGTTTTTTAGGGGAAGGCTTTTATGCTTTGGTGATTTTTAGTGAAGGCAATCGAAAAAAATAAAAGGGTTGCCCGATCGCAATTTGAATTTGACAAAACCGAAGGCCTTCTTAAAGCTAACTAAAAATCTAAAATCTAAAATCTAAAATCTAAAATCAGCCGATGCTACCTGTCATCTACTCCGACGATTTCTTGCTGCACAAGACTGGAATGCTTCACCCAGAGCGACCAGAACGTTTAACGGCGATCGTCAACGCTCTGAAAGCTGCTCCGTGGGCGACTAAAATTGAGTGGCAACTGCCCACCCCTGTGGCGCAGCGCGAACAACAATTGTTCTCGGCTATCAAAAAAGTTCACTCGCAAAGATACATCAAAGAAGTCGAACATTTGGCTCATCGGGGAGGTGGCTACCTCGACGGTGATACGCCGATTTCTGCTGAAAGTTACGACGTAGCGCTGCTAGCGGCGAGTGCTTGGCTCGATGGGGTCGATCGAGCGGTGGTTGCGGGGCAACCGGCTTTTGTGCTGGCAAGGCCGCCGGGACACCACGCCGAAAACGCCCGCGCGATGGGTTTTTGCTTGTTTTCCAATGCTGCCATCGCCGCTCACTACGCCCTGGAACAGCCGGGAATCAACCGCGTCGCCGTCCTCGACTGGGACGTGCACCACGGGAACGGCACTCAATCTTTGGTGGAAAGCTGTCGGCAAATTGCCTACTGTTCTCTGCATCAATCTCCGTGCTATCCGGGAACGGGAGATGCCGAGGAGCGGGGTGCCTACGACAACGTGCTGAACATTCCCCTCTATCCGGGCGGTGGCATAGCTGAATACCTGAGCGCCTTTGAATCTCTTGTCGTGCCTTTTTTGTCCAAATTTGAACCGGATTTGTTGATTGTCAGCGCTGGTTATGACGCTACTGCGTCCGATCCGCTGGCAAGCATGACTCTGATGCCGTCAGATTTCGGTACTTTTACCGGATACTGCTTGCAAATCACCCGCCGCATCGCCTTTGGTTTGGAGGGGGGTTACGCGCTCAAAGAGTTGGCAGAGTCGGTTGTGGCGACTATTGACCGATGCCTCAATTAGCTGGAAAATTGGCATAGGGGAAAATAAGGTTGAGAAGCCATGAGGACGAGATGGAGAGTTTTTGAGGGCGATCGGGCTTGATGGTCTTTTTCCCTCTGACTTCTGACTTCTTCCTTCTGGCTTTAGTGACAAGCATCACAAATTTAAGAGATCCAAGTCATTGGGTATCAAAGTCTCTGTCACAGATTTTTAGCCAAAAAATCACACCGTGTCAATGTGTTCGATCGCCTAAATCGTCGCTCGCAGAGAGCATAATAGGATTACAATTAGGCTATAAAAATTTTATCTGCCTCAATCAACTAGGAGGTTTATCATGTCAGTATCCCAAATGACACTCGAAGAGTTATTTGGTCAGGTCATGTTTTCCAGTGTCGTGACTCGCCACGACCGGAGACAGCTCAGATCTGCCCTCTTAGAAAGAACACTGAATGATGATGAATATGCCATCATCAACCGACTGCTGTACAACGTGCGCCGCGGTTGGGTAAAAATTGTCGATTAAAGACGCCGCAGCCAACTTTGTGGAGGGGAGCTAAAAGTAGAACTTGCCACATCGGGAAGTTTTTCGGTATTTAATACTGGGCTCGAAAGTTAAATGTGTTTGACAACGGTGTTAATTATCAAAAGCGCGCTAAACATCAGTCTATAGGTAGAGATAATTATAAAAAAATAGGTTTTGGGTGCATCTCTACTTGTTGAAAAATTATGAGTTTTGAGTTGTTAACTGAGAAGTTATAATAAACTCAAAACTCATAATTTTTTGGATGGGAGATGTGAGATGAGAAATTGGGAAAGATTGATGCGCTAGGGGTTGGGAACCGCTGTAAAGTTGATATTTGTTAAACGGGGATCTAAAATCTCAACTATCAGCAGTTTCCAGTTGAGGACGATTGTGCTATCGTTACAAGCACAGCGAGTCGCATTGGTCGATCGACCATTCCGGCAATTTGAGCCCGGAAGTGTCAAAATATTAACAACCAGTTCATCCCAAAAATATATGGCTCCCGCCGTTTTAATTGAAAATCTTCAGAAACGCTACGGCAATGTAGAAGCCGTTAAAGATGTTTCCTTCAAGGTAGAACCGGGGGAAATATTTGGTTTGCTAGGCCCCAACGGTGCAGGCAAAACCACAACCCTGCGGGTACTTTGTACTTTAACATCGCCAGACAGCGGACGCATTGAAGTGTCTGGTATTTCTGCTGTCAGTCAGCCGAGAATTGCCAGACAAAAACTCGGCTACGTCGCCCAAGAAGTGGCTCTCGATAAGGTGCTGACGGGCCGGGAACTCCTGCAACTGCAAGCAGCGCTTTACCATTTGCCGCGCAATACGATTAAAGGGCGGATTGACAAAATGGTGGAACTCCTCGGTTTGGAGGAGTGGGAAAATAAAAAGACGGGCACTTATTCCGGCGGTATCCGCAAACGTCTCGACTTAGCTGCTGGGTTGCTTCACCAGCCGGATGTTTTGGTGTTAGACGAACCGACTGTCGGGCTCGATATTGAAAGCCGGGTGGTGGTGTGGGATTTCCTGCGCCGGTTGCGGGAGGAAGGTACGACGGTTTTGATTACGAGTCACTATCTCGAAGAAGTTGACGCTTTGGCCGATCGCGTGGCGATTATTGACAAGGGTACGGTGATTGCACAGGGCACGCCAGAAGAGTTGAAAAATCGGGTTGGGGGCGATCGGGTGACTCTGCGGATTCGGGAGTTTTCGCCGATGGAAGAAGCCGAAAAAGCTAAAACTCTGATGCAATCTTTGCCTTTTGTGCAAGAAGTAATTGTCAATACGGCTCAAGGAAATTCTCTCAATTTAGTAGTAACACCGCAAAGCGATGCGCTGGTGACTATTCAGCAAGCTTTAAAAGATGCGGGACTTCCTACTTTTGGGATTGCTCAATCTCGGCCGAGTTTGGATGATGTGTATTTGGCTGCGACTGGTAAGACGCTGTTGGATGCGGAGTTGGCTGCTGCTAGCAACCGCGATTTGAAGGCCGAGCAAAAACAGGCGATGCGATCGTAGTTTGAGGGAAGGGAAAAGTTCGTCAGAAACAGGCTTTCCGGCCTGTTCCACAAAGAGTGAATTTTCTTGTGGAACAGGCCGGAAAGCCTGTTCATAAACCAGTATTCCGGCGGTTTCAATCGCATCTGCACACACGAAGTCTGCCTTCGCAGACAAGCGAGATAAGTTAGCTATAATCTTAAGAGTGAATCGAAAAAATACTATAGTGATTTTGGGGGATATTAATAGATGAATCTTGTTTTGGAAGTTGAAGCGCCTCCTTTCCGAGAAGATGCAACAGGTGCTATTCGGGTAGGAAACTCAAGAGTTTTACTGGAATTGGTGATTCGAGCTTTTCAGGATGGTGCGTCGCCAGAATCAATTGTGCAGCGTTATTCAACTGTGTCATTGTCTGATGTCTATAGTGCGATAGGCTATTATCTCCGACACCAAGAAGCAGTGGAAACTTATCTCAATTATCGCGAGCAATTAGCAGATTCCGTCCGTCAGCGTTTGTTGGGTATTCAACCCGATCTCAGCGTTGTGCGATCGCGCTTGTTAGCCCAAAAACAATCTTGAGGATTAACTATGCTGCGGCTATGGTTATTTAATCCAATTTGATATTATTTCTAGGGACACAGTATTGCTCATTGATGTCAGCTTAACGCTCTTTCCCGAAGTCCGGCAGGGAATTAATTCCCTGCCTCAAAGCTAAAGTCCTCTGAAGAGGACTGAAGAAATCATTACTCATTAGTCCTCTTTAGAGGACTTTAGCTATTAGCCAGGGAATTAATTCCCTGGCGGTCTTTCGGTTTAAGTTGAAACCAATGAGCAATGCTGTATCCTGATCTTTTCGGCATATTTGAGATCATACATCCAATACTTGCTCTGCTGTCAGTGCTAATTCTGGGAAAGTTCGGGATATAATTCGCTCAGTCCCTCGGTAAGCAGTCATTTGATAAACCCCAATTTCATCGAGCAGGTAAACAAAAACAGTCGGTTCTTTCGGGTTGCCCAAATAGTTTCTGCTTCCCAAAGCTAAATAATCGACAATCCAATATTCAGAAATTCCCAGCCGCTGATATTCATCCAGCTTGTCGATATAATCATCTTCCCAATTTGTTGATACAACTTCTACAACTAATTGCAGCGGTTCAGTTAGTGCTGAGTAAGCGAAAGGAGCTGAGTCCCAGACCGTTTTATCTACTACACTCACATCAGGATTTCGGCCTTGTTCTTTACCATTTGGAGTTAACGTCCTCACCACAATTCTGCCAGATACCCAGTAGTTGAGATTGAGTCTTTTTACCTCGTCTTTGAAAGCGTCTGAAAGAAATTCAGCGAGGGTTTCGTGCAGTCTGATTGGTAATATTCTCACAATTTCTCCATTGACAAGTTCATAGCGGCCTTCTTCGTCGGGAAGTTGCTTGACAAATTGCTCGAAACTGAGCATCTGCTTAGGTTGGGTAGGAGTTGCGGTCATGGTTTTCTCTCATTTAGCTAGATATTTAAGACTATTCTGCAACCAGTTTAACATACTGTTTTAACACAGGTGGAATCGTGAAAACGGTTTCTGTTTCACCGCTCAATTTTTCGATCATTCCCCGTCTGTCTAAAGATTGAATTGCTTTAAATAATTCGCCCTGCGAACCTTGACATTTTGACATAAATTGAGTAAACAAAACAGGTTCTATTTCATTACTAAGTTGCGAAATCGCCTGTTTTTCTATTTCCGACAACCGCTGATAGTGCTGCTGCAATATGGGTGTCAATTCATCGCTTAAAAATACTGGTTTATAGCTTAAATATTGAGATACTCTACCGCCAAATAAGTTGTTAATGGTTTGAGCGACTAATTTTAACCAGAGGGGATTACCTTGATAAAAATTAATCAAGTCTGGCCAGTATTCTTCATCCAACAAACCTTTTTCTCTAAGAATTTCTGTTGCTGCTTCACCTAAACCAGTTAACTGTAATAAACGTACTGCTGAATTATCGTCGGTGAATGTGATGATGTCTGAGGGTGGTTCCCAACTATTGAGAATTAAGCAGCTATTATGGGGAATTTCGCCGATGAGTTTAAATAGGGTTCCGTAGTTTTCATATCCGGGTTTATAATTTCCTGCAAGTTGCCCGCTGCTGAGAATTTGCTGCACGTCATCGAGGATGATGAGACAGCGATTTTCGCGCAATGTTTCTATGAGGATTGATAACTGAAAATCGGTGTTGGCGGGTATGTTAATTTCTGGTTGATTTGAGAGAAATTGAATCAGGGTTTTGAGGGTTGTTTCTAGGGGTGGGGAGGTGCGGAGACTGCGCCAGATGATGCGATCGAATTGAGTTTGAATTTGGGGGATGAGGTGACGGGCGATCGCGCTTTTGCCGGTGCCTGCCATGCCTGTGATGGTGAGGAGGCGGCAGTTTTGGCGGGCGATCGCATTTTCGAGGGCGGTGAGGGATGAGTTGGGGCGATCGTAGAATGTTCTGATCTCCGGTGCATCTCTTAGATCGAGTCGCAGTTTCTCTTGGGTGTTGTCTTCATTTGAGGTTTGTGCAGGGGGTGAGTGTTGTGGAGCTTTTGGAGGGCGTGAGGTTTCTGTGCAAACGTTGATGTTACCTTTGTTTTGTACAAAATTAAAATCACCAAAATTTGAAACTTTAGAAAATTCATACCTCTCCATCGTGGAGCGCAAATTTGATTTCATTACATCTTCATCTAATATTTCTGAAAGAGTTTGCCATAACTTTGAGGCAATATTTCTGACATGGCGTTCAGTACAATGAACCTCTTTAGAAATTTCGGAGTATCTTTTACCTTGCCACGTTCCCCGTACTACTGCCTGTTGCAGATCGTCCAATCGTTTGCCCGTCTTAGCGAACACCAAGCCATCGGCCAACCTTAAGAGTTCTTGAACATCCATTTATTGGGTAAATGTAGGAGGTTTTATCTATTGTATCAGACTTTTTCTGACGTTTTATGGCTAAGAAGGACAAAATATGACTTTTAACGGCTAGCTAATTTTATTAACTCCGGGCAAATTGTGACATTCTCCTACTTTCCAATACATAAAAATTAAATTAAAATTTAATCAGGGGCTTTAAAACCATCTTAGGCAACCTAAAAGATTTTAACAATGTAAATCTGACGGGCGCAACTATGCTAGATAGCACCGTCCATCCCTAACGGTTAAAAAAATTGCTCAAAATGTGGCTGCATCCGCTACTCCAGCGGTTAAAGAAGTTGCTCGCAATGTTGCTATATCTGTGAGCAATGTCTAGGGGGTTTTCGCCTCGTGAAATGTTCGTAAATATTTTCTAAGTTACCATAGGAAAGAAATCATGTCTAGTGCATTATCCCTACCGCAAGCTAATTTAAAAATGGCTCTCTGGCAAGTCGATGCTGATGCAATGAGTAGCAGCGACTTGTATGTGTGGTTAAATGATATCGGCTTGCCGCATGAAGTCTCGATGCGGCTGCATGAACTTGCCACATACACGAAAAAAGCTGCTAACAAAGTTTTATTTATCGGCAAAATTCTCCTGATTAAAATCATAGAATTTGTCAAAGCGCATCCCCATTTAGCGATAGGGGTTGCTGTTGGTGTCGCTGTAAGAATTTTGGCAAGTTCGATACCATTTGTCGGCCCGTTATTAGAACCTTTGGCAACAGCGCTGGGTATCCCAATTGGTGCAATAGCCGGCCACCGACTCGATCGAGGCAAAGAGGTGTCTGATGGAATTATTGGAATTGCTCAAAACATTATTGAGATTGCCAAAGCATTTTTTCAACTACTGATAGACGTTTTCAATACAATTTTTCGCAACGTCATCACTGCTTAACTGCCTAAATTAGCAAAAAAATTGAGGTCTAATATGTCTGCAAATAAAACGCCAACCAAAGAGCAAATTCTGAAGTCAATAGAGCAACTGGAAAAAAACCCACATGATAAATTAGGGATTTTAGGAGATATTGGCATTGGTGTGGTGGGGGCTGCCGGTGCTGGTGCGGCGGCGGCAGCTTTCGGTGGTGGATCTGTATTATTTGGGTTAATAGCCGTTGCACCTCCCGTAGGATTAGTTGTTGGCGGTGCAGCTTTAGGTGCTGCTGCTCTTGTAGGGGTAAAACGAATGTTATTTGATGGCACTTTTGACCAGGGAAAACAAGCAGAAATGCTTAAAAACTTAAAAGAACAGCTAAGAGATGTTGAAGCCAAAGAAAGAGCCTCTAAGCTGGAAGACAGCGATAAAACTAAATTTATTGTTTCGTTGAAAGAACCCGTCAGGCTCGATTTAATTAGCCCGAAAGACGCTCAGGATTTAATTAGCGCCGTAGAAAGCGGTAAAATTGCAATCAAAGAGGCGATTAAAATGGTTGAGGATGTGGTTAAAGCTGCTAAACCATAACTGCCTTCTGACTGCGTAACCTGGGAATGCTAAGCTGTAAGTCAGCGATCGCCCTTCCTTTTCTGAAAAACGATCGCCCTTAATAACTAACTACTGATACTCTACTACCGCCGCGATCGCCCTGGCAATTTCCTCCATATCAGTAGTCGAAAGTTGTCCTATTTTACGAATGAATCTTTGTACATCCATACCCCGCAATTGTAACACGTCCACTGCCGAAATTTTCGTTAAACCATTAGCAATATCTGGCTCAATCTTAACGTGCCAGATATTGCCAGCATAATATTTTTTCCAATCTGTGATAGGTGCAGCAAATTTCAGTGGTAACTTACCAACACTATCAGAACTTACCACTACAGCCGGACGGATTTTTTTGATTTCTGCTCCAACTGTTGGGTCAAAATTAGCCAACCAAATATCTCCCCGTTTAGGAGAAGGAGAGTTAGTAGTCAATTAAATCTCCTGCTTCTAATTCTTGCCATTCTCTATCTTCCTGGTAATGTTGCAACATTACCTCAGCTTGTTTTGCGAGAATATTTCGCCTCTCTTCTAACGGCAATTGCATAAATTCTCGGCGACTGGGATAGTCGGCTAGTGTTGGTATTTCTAAAGATATATCAATATCTAATGGCTGTGCTTTTCCTTCGGGAATTTCCTGTTTAGCGCGCTGTGCAGCCACAATCAGCGATTGTTGTGTGTTCTCACAAGATAAATTCCACTGCTCTTCATTCCTTAAGTCTTCAAGATATTCTCGCAAATGTTCAACCACTTTGTCTTGAAGAGTTTCTGGCAGAGATTCCATAATCTCGACCAAATTGGCGATCGCCCTTGATGACATAGCTTTATCCTCCTAGTAAATCAAGTTTTTATCTGGCATAGTTAATAATAGCTTTTTCTAAATTTTAACCCAATATCTTTTACGTGATACAATTAAAACTATTGCAGCCAAAAGGTGAACGGCATGGTACAACAACTCGCCCCACAAACAACACCACAAATCATCTACCCGGACAGCGACGGTCAACCAATGGCAGACAACACCAAACAATTCCGCTGGATTGTCACAATCAAAGAAAATCTAGAAATATTATTCGCTACTTCCCCTGACGTATTTATTGCCGGTGACTTACTCTGGTATCCCGTCGAAGGCAATAACAAAATTCGCAAAGCACCAGATATACTAGCAGTTTTTGGCAGACCAAAAGGAGACAGGGGTTGTTACAAACAATGGGAAGAAGATAATATTCCGCCTCAAGTAGTATTTGAAATATTATCCCCTGGAAATAACAACACCGAAATGCTCAGAAAACTCTTCTTCTATCAAAACTACGGAGTAGAAGAATATTATATCTATGACCCAGATACCTTAGAATTTACAGGATCTCAGCGAGTGGGCGATCGCCTAGAAGAAATCCCAGAAATGAACGGTTGGGTTAGCCCCCGCTTGGGCATACGGTTTCAAATGACACCAGAAACCCTCGAAATTTATCGCCCAGACGATCGCAGATTCCTCACTTCCGTAGAATTAGATCGACTTCGAGAACAGGAAAGCCAACGTGCCGATCGCGAACAGCAAGAAAAACAACTCGTTCAACAACAGCTAGAAGAAGAACGCACTCTGCGACAACAGGAACAGCAGCGCTATCAAGCTTTAATAGAATTGCTGCGAGAAAAAGGGATTGACCCCCAACAGTTGTAAGCCCGATCGCCCGTCCAACACCACCAATACCCCCAGACTTGCTACCCTAAAGAGAGTTCGATTTAACTCACCCAAGAGCAGCATTCTCGCTTAACAGGCTGGACGGCCTGTTCCACAAAGAGTCAATTTTCTTCTTGTGGGGAGTAGGGGTTGGGCTTCTAGCCCGCCCTAAAGCGATGATTGCAACTCGTGCAATATCTCAGATTTAATCAAAATCAGCGCAAGCAATTATGAGCGGTACTGTTACATCCCCCAACAACCTCAACCAGCAGCGGCCACTCTCCACGGCATCCGCTGACACTTCCACTTCCCTGCTGGGCGACTTCATCCAAGAAACACTCGCCTTAACCAAGCGCCTGTTTATTCAATTGCAGCGCCGCCCCTCGACGCTAGTTGCAGGCATTATTCAGCCGCTGATGTGGTTGGTTTTGTTCGGAGCTCTGTTTCAAAATGCACCCGCCGGCTTGTTCGGCGAAAGCCAAAATTACGGACAATTTCTCGGTGCCGGTGTAATCGTTTTTACAGCCTTTGCAGGGGCGCTGAATGCCGGTTTGCCGATTATGTTCGATCGCGAATTCGGCTTTCTCAACCGCTTGTTAGTCGCGCCGCTGGCTTCCAGATTTTCGATCGTCCTGGCTTCCGCTATTTTCATCGTCACGCTGAGTTTCATCCAAACCGGCGCAATCGTTACGGCGGGAGCGTTTTTGGGCGCGGGATTGCCTGGAATTGCCGGACTGGGGGCGATCGCCCTAATTGTCCTGCTGCTAGTTTTGGGCGTCACCGGCTTGAGTCTGGGTTTAGCCTTCGCCCTTCCCGGTCACGTAGAATTAATAGCGGTAATTTTTGTTACTAACTTGCCGCTGTTATTTGCCAGCACAGCCCTCGCGCCACTGTCGTTTATGCCTCACTGGCTGCAAGTTGTCGTGACTCTAAATCCCCTGAGTTACGCGATCGAACCCATCCGCTATTTGTACCTGCACGGCGATTGGTCGCTAGCAAGTGTGGTGATGCAAGCTCCTTGGGGTAATGTTACCTTTGGAGGAGCGCTGTTAGTATTGCTAGCCTTTGATGTCGTAGCGCTGCTTAGCATTCAACCGCTGCTGCGACGCAGGTTTGCTTAGGGCGATCGTTTCACCTGCACCGTCAATTCTAGGACAAGGCGCCGTGCCTTTCGTCGTGTCAACTTCAGGTAAAACCGATAGTCCGTCAGGGGTTGAAACAATAGCCTCAAAGCCAAAGTCCTCTTGCATAGGACTAATGAGTTCTTCAGTCCTCTTTGAGAGGACTTTCGCTATAAGCCCCGTGGAATTCATTCCCTGGCAGACTGCCGGGTAAGCGATAGGACTGGCTGACTAAAAGCTTAAGTTGACACCAAGGGGCATTGCCCTGTCCTTAGCCCCAGCAAAGTAATATAATATTTAGTCGCAAGTCAGAATATCGTTTAAATAGAATTGTTTTTTTGAAGATTCAACTAATAAATTATGAACACCAAAACTTCCAAATCCGGCAAATTAATGATGGGGATTGCTGCAAGCGCGATCGCCTCCTGTGCTCTGTTCTCCCCTCAAGCAAGCTTCGCTCAAGCCAGCGGTTTAAATAACGCCCAACCGCTGCAAGACTTTCAAACTCAAGACAATACCGACCCATTTTCCGGCCGCAGCAGCGGCAGCGGAATATTTGATTTAATTCACCGATCCAAATTGGGAGGCGGCCGCAGCATGGAAGAATTTAACAGCGAACAGCGCCAAAATTTAAACGATGCGGCCGCCGAATTTCGCAACAAACAGCGCCTACTACTGGAAAAGCAAGCAGTACCTACACCAGGGGCGATCGCACCAGCAGAAATTACCGCCCCCGTCCCTTAAATTTACAACTGCTGTTTGCTCATTTCTCAGTCCGCGTGAGCGAAGCCAGCGCTTAGGCGGACTTCGTTTGTCTAGCAGCGATTTCAATCGCCAAGTCTTATCTAAAAACCATCGCCCTTAATCCCGTTCCAACCACGCCCGCATTTTACCCGGATTCAGCAAACCGTAAGGATCGACCAACTCTTTAAACTGCAACTGTTCCACATTAATACTTTTCATCCCTCCATCTTCCAATATATAAGTGTGAGGATTAGCCATCAGTACGCCTTGCTCTTCGTGATAGCGAATAATTTCATTAAGCCGTGATTCCGTAGTGTAGCGAACTATTTGCAAAGCCGCCGCGATCGCCCTGCCATTCATCCGCAAAAACTCCAAGTGCATCATCACCTCATCCCCATAATAATTGTACAGTTCCTCAATCAATTTCAAACCTTTATCTGGGGGAAAAAGCGTCTGCAAATAAGTCAGAGACGGGTCAGCGCTGCGAGCGTGCAGAGTTGTATGATTCCAAGTAAATTCAGCAATTGCTGCACCTTTGCTCGCTGCTTGCGCGTTTTTTTGATAGCAAATTGTGCCGCCATATTCGCGCACCAAATCTTGCAGCGGTTCCAGACAAGACTCAGCTACCATTAACAAAGCACAGTGCTTACCTTCAGGAATTTCATCGCGGAAAGCCGCAAAATAAGCAGGAATTGGCCAAGCACAAACACAAATTAGTTTTTTGATAATTCCGTCAGCATCGCCCAAAGCTTGACCGAAGTTTGCCGCTGTCATAAAATCGTCAAAAGCGACGATGATTTCCGCCCAAGCATAAGCAGGGGCGAGGGGAATTTCTAACTCAGTAATAATCGCATTTGTGCCGTAAGCGTGATTGACTTTTTGCACTTCATCGCCCCGCAATTCGATGACGCGGGGCTCGTCTTCCATTGTAACGACTCGAACCGCATGAAGATTTCCCCGATCGCGCAATTGCCCGTAAGTTATCGAACCAATTCCCCCGCTACCCCCGCCGATAAATCCCCCAATCGTTGCGGTACGGTAGGTTGAGGGAACCATCCGCAATTCCCAACCGATTTCTCTGGCTTGTTTGTCGAAAACCGACATTTTCACCCCCGGTTCTACGCAAGCTAAACCCGGTTTTATCCAGCGGATATTGTGCATTTTGCTGGTATCTAAAATGACGCCGCCGTTGAGGGGAATGCACTGCCCGTAATTGCCCGTTCCTGCACCTCTGACAGTTAGCGGAATTTTGGATTTGACGCAGGCTGCTGCAATCCGCAAAACTTCGGCTTCGCTGGCGGGACGAACTACTAAATCTCCTGTTTTATCACTTAAGAGAGCTTGCAAAATAGGACTGAAATGATAGTAATCTTGAGATAGCTTGACAACTTGCGCGCGATCGCTAATTATTTCGATTCCCGATAGTTCCGAAGAAAAAGCATCCCAGTCAATACTTTGAATCGCAGTTGCAGTCATTTTGTTTCCTAAATCCTGACAGTATTATATATTTTTTCAACCAGAACTTAGTAACATAAAATACTAACTGCAATCTTTCTTTAACCAGTAAGGTGCTTATGCGCGCACCCTACACATAGAAGTTCTGCCTTCAAGACTGCTGTTCTCAATTAACAAATCCCCCAAACACCGCCATACCGTAGTATTTCCAAGGCACTGCAACAGTCTCAAATCCAGCTTTTACCAGCATTTCCAACTGTGCCGAAAGTGTAGCTAGGCGATCGGGATTAGAATATCCGTAAGAGACACTCTTCCCCACATTTGCGCGAATTTGTGCTAATGTTTCCCCCTGATTTAGCGCCCAATCTTCTCGCGCCGCTTGATAAATATCTTTCATTGCTGCTGATTCTGCTAAAAGAGGATCGGCATTCCAAAAACAGCCACCAGCATTTAAACTTTCGCGAATGCGTTCAAACAATTTCAACTTCATCTCATCCTCAAGATGGTGAATTGCCAGAGATGAAATGCAAGCATTGAATTTATCGCCCAAGCCTGATAAATTTGGATTGTTTGCCCATTCTCCAAAATCCATTTCTATGCCAGTCCACCGGGCTGCGTATCCTGCCGACTGTATTTTGGCCCGGGCAAAATCAAGCATTCGCGGCGAGTAATCGACAGCCACTATTTTCGCAGACGGGTAGAGTTTGAGAACTTTTAAACTCAGTTCCCCCGTACCGCAGCCGAGTTCTAAAATGCGGTGGTTTGTGTTACCAATGCAGCCTGCTATTACATCCAGCATTTCGTCATATTTAGGTAAAAGTCGCCGAATGCCGGTATCAAAATTGGCAGTATTGACGAAAACTTCTCCAGGAAAAATTTCGTTGTTCGCAGGTGAGGCAGTAGAGTCAGAATTCACGATCGCCAATTATAGACTACAATTGCTATCCTAACTGAAATAGAGCCAAAAGTGCGTGAAGTATAGACAAGCCACTGCCCTGTCCTTACCCGATCATCTGTACTTCACTCAACACAAAACCTCTATAGAGTTATGCGTATTTTTACGGATAAGCCAAACACTCGCGGTAAACAATAATTAACCGAAAGCATCCACGATACAAGCCCCCAGATTCATCCGTCCAGAAATAAAAAACCTGTATCCGATGAAACTTGTTCCCCGAATTTACCGGTGGGGTCAATGCTTCAATTCTAAAATCTACAATCTAAAATCTAAAATCTAAAATCGATTGACCCTCCGTTGCACTCAGAGAGTCTTGCTTTACCCCGGACACCAGCAAAACACTCTGAAAAAGCAGTGTTATGTTAGTAGTGCATAAATTCCCATCAAGATTAAACCTCACACTTGAGGATACCATGCGCCAGTTGATTTCTCGAATTCGGGCTGCCATCAGCCAATTAATTTATAAGCGAATTCTGCTTGCGGTGACAATTTTATTTTGTGTAGGTGTAGGAGTAGCGATGGAAAATATCTCTCGTCTTTCCTCCACCCTAATTGAATCGCAAGCCCTCCAAAATGCCACCCTCTATGCCCAAGCAGTTAAAGAAGCCCGCACCCTTTACAGTTCCGATGTTGTCAATCCTCTCAACGCCACTAAAGCGATTAACTTTACCCACGACTACAACCCGACAAAAGTAACAGTTCCCGTACCGGCCACTTTCTTAATAGAACTGGGAAACCAAATTACCAATAAAAATCCCGAAGTATCACTTCGTCTCTACAGCGACTACCCGTTTCCCTGGCGTCGAACAGAAGGCGGAGCAAGAGACGAATTTGAACGGCAAGCTATTAGGTATTTGACGCAAAATCCGACACAAAAGTTTTTTCGACGTGAGGATTTTCGCGGCAAACCAGCCTTTCGATATGCCGAGGCGGATATTCTAACCCCTAGCTGCGTTGACTGTCACAATACTAACCCATACAGTCCTAAAACTGATTGGAAAGTGGGAGATGTGCGGGGAATATTAGAAATTACTCAACCTCTCGACACCATCACTCAAAATACTCGCAGCGAACTGAAAAACCTGTTTTTACTGTTAGTAGGACTTTCAATCTTAGGGGTGACAGGATTAACTTTATCTATCAGCAGGTTGCGCCAAAATGCTAAACAATTAGAACAGCGCGTCAGGGAACGCACGGCACAATTGCAAGAAACTAATGTAGAATTGGTAAAAGAACAGGAAAAGTGCGATCGCCTGCTGCTCAATATTTTACCCGAATCCATTGCTGCTAAGCTAAAAGACGGTCAAAGCAGTATTGCTGACGGCTTCGCAGAAGTCACGATTTTGTTTGCGGATATCGTAGGCTTTACCGTGCTTTCATCACAAATATCTCCCGAAGAATTGCTCAAGTTCCTCAACGAAATTTTTTCAGCCTTCGATGGTTTAACGGAAAAGTATGGGTTGGAAAAAATCAAAACAATTGGAGATGCTTACATGGTAGTGGGAGGTTTACCAAATCCCAGCACCAACCACGCCGAAAGCATTGCGGAAATGGCTTTAGATATGCAGGAGGAATTAGCAAAATTTAATGCCAAACATCATGCAGGAATTAACATTCGCATCGGCATCAATACCGGGCCTGCAATTGCCGGGGTTATTGGCACTAAAAAATTCATTTACGACCTCTGGGGCGATGCCGTCAATACAGCAGCCCGGATGGAATCCCACGGGATTGCCGGCGCGATTCAAGTCACACAATCAACTTACGATATCTTGCAAAATAAGTATCTGTTTGAAAACAGAGGAATTATCCACATCAAAGGCAAGGGCGATATGAATACTTATCTGCTTGCAGGCAGGCTAGTCAGCGCAGTTTCGGTTTAATTTGTTTATTATATTATTAAGGGGTCTGCTAGTTAGTCCGAAGTCAGTCAATTTTAGATTTTAGATTTTAGATTTTAGATTTTAGATTTACTGCACAGGTGAATCTGGGATCTTGAACTTTGATCTAAAATTTTTATATATCCACGAGTTAAGTGGGGGGCTGGTATCCGTTTTTGGGTGGGTCATCAGTCATTGGTTGTTAGTCGTCAGCCAAGAACTAACAGTTAATAGCTGCTGGCTGTTGACTGCTGACAATTACAGAAAGTACACAGGAGATTTGAGAACCCGGTTTCTGCGCGGTTGCGTCGTTGACACACCCAAACTTGATTACCAGAAACCCGGTTTTTTTCCTATGTCCTACATTAGCCATTTGCAAAATAGTAAATTTTATGCCCTTGCGGATTTTATCATTCTTGAAATTTTTCCAATCTCGCTTGTCTAGGCAAATAGCTTTGTGGGTATTTGCTAGCATTCTTGTCATAGAGGGAATTATTTTAGTTCCCTCTTATTTTCGGCGAGAAAATGAACTTTTAAGCCAACTGGAACAGGTATCTCGGACAACTGTTGATTCCCTAGAGTTTTTGCTCCAACAAGATATTTCCGATCGCACTTTCTTGCAAGAAGAAGTAAAAAATATTACTAAGGATTCTCAAGTAGTCCTAGGACTATCTATTTACCAAGCTAACGGTGAACTAATATATACACTTGGCGAACCCCCAGAAATCAGTTTAGAGCAACTAAAAAAATCTCGTATAGTTCACAGTCACAAGTTCGATGGCAAGCGCTACGATATTGCTTGGACGGAGCGACATTTGGGAGGCGATTACATCTTAATTGTTCGCCACGATGCTTCCACCGTTCAGCCGGAACTCTACGCATTTATCGGGCGGATTGCTGTTCTAGTCATCATTATATCAGCCTTTGTAACTTCTGTAACTATGTTCTTTTTAGGAGTTACAGTAATTTCACCTCTCTTGAGATTGCGCGATGACTTGATCGCTGCTGGAGACGCTTTGAGCAAAGATCGAGAACAACCTGATTTCTACTCTCTGTCTGTCAAGCGCGATGACGAGTTGGGAGAACTCATGGTCGCATTCAATCAAATGTTTCACCGAGTATACAAGGAAATCGCACAGCGGAAACAAGCTGAAGAAATATTGCGCGCCGAACAAGAAAAATCGGAACGTTTATTACTAAATATATTACCAGTAATGATTGCAGATCGCCTAAAACAAGGTCAGATAAATATTGCGGACGGATTTGCAGAGGTTACGGTTTTGTTTGCTGATATTGTGGGCTTTACCGAAATATCTTCGCGCACGTCTCCTGAAGAATTAGTCGAATTGCTTAACAAAATATTTTCAGCTTTCGATCGCTTGAGCGAGCAATACGGCTTAGAAAAAATTAAGACGATAGGCGACAATTATATGGTAGCAGGCGGTTTGCCACTTCCCTGTACAAATCACGCCGAATCTATTGCCGAAATGGCCCTGGAAATGCAGCAAGAAATTATGAAATTCCGCGACGAATGCGGTCAATCTCTCAATATCCGCATTGGCATCAATACTGGGCCTGTTGTAGCAGGTGTCATCGGCACTAAAAAGTTTATTTACGATTTGTGGGGAGATGCTGTGAATACAGCAAGCCGCATGGAATCTCAGGGACTTCCGGGCAAAATTCAAGTTAGTAACTCCACTTATGAGTTGCTGTGCGATAAGTATTTGTTGGAAAAGCGCGGTAAAATTAATGTTAAAGGCAAAGGATCTATGACGACTTATTTGCTCAAAGGTCGAAAATTGTAACTGACAAATTTGACCGTCGCCGGGGAATACGTGATAGGGCGGCAGAGGTTGCAGCCCAGCCGCCCCCAGCACCAAACTAGATTTTTTTTTTAACGAACGGCGAAGACGCTAAGGACGCAAAGGAAGAGAAGAAAAGAGAAGAGAATATAAAGAGTTGCCAAGTGAGTTAACATTGCTATATTAAAATGCAAGTTGATATTAGTTGCACGGGTAAAAATGACGGCGGATCAGGAACATAATTCTTCACTTTCACCGATTTGGCAGCCCTTCACGCAAATGAAAACGGCGGCCCCGCCGCTGAAGGTAATTCGCGGCAAAGGATCGGTGCTGGAATTAGCAGACGGGCGGCAAATTATTGACTGCATTTCTAGTTGGTGGGTGACTGTTCACGGGCACAGCCATCCGGTTCTGGCTGAGGCTCTTTACGAACAAGCCCAAAAGTTAGAACACGTAATTTTTGCGGGATTTACTCACGAACCTGCCCTGAAACTTGCGAGTAAATTGCTAACTCATACGCCTGCTTCTTTAACGCGAATTTTCTTTTCTGATAACGGATCGACTGCTGTTGAAGTTGCTCTGAAAATGGCATTTCAATATTGGCAAAATCTCGGAGAAACTAACCGCACTAGCTTTATTAGTTTTGAGGGAGGTTATCACGGCGATACTGTGGGCGCGATGTCGGCTGGCAGAAGTTCGCTGTGGTGGGAATCTTTTGCACCTTTAATGTTTCCTGGGGATGTTGTTCCTTTTCCTGCGACTTTTGACGGCGATGAGGAGGTGGAAAGCAAGGAGGCGGCGAGTTTAGAGAAATTGGAGTTTTTGTTAAAGCAGGGCGGCTATGCGGGAATTTTTATCGAACCTTTGGTGCAAGGTGCCGGGGGAATGCGAATGTGCCGCCCTGAGTTTTTGCAGGATCTCGCACAACTTGCGGGCCAGTTTAATGTATTGTTGATTTACGATGAAGTAATGACGGGTTTTGGCCGCACGGGCGAACTGTTTGCCTCGGTTAAATCTGCAACTTCACCGGATATCCTGTGTTTGTCTAAAGGATTGTCTGGCGGCTGTTTGCCAATTGCTGTCACAATGGCATCGGAGGATATTTATCAAGCTTTTTGGCGAGATGAACCGGACAAAGCTTTTTTTCACAGTCATTCTTACACCGGAAATCCTTTAGCTTGTGCGGTGGGTGTAGCATCCCTAGAGCTTTTGGAGCAAAACCCAAATGTTTATCAAGGGATGGAAAAACTCCACCGCAAATACCTGAATCAATGGCTGAGAAATCATCCTAAACTCGAACGGATTCGGACTTGCGGCACTATCGCAGCAATGGATGTGAAAACCGAAAGCGTTTCCGGTTATTTTAATGACATCGGTTCTGTTTTGAAAGCCAGATTTCTCGAAGCGGGGTTTTTGCTCCGCCCCTTGGGAAACACGCTTTACTTGATGCCTCCCTACTGCATTTCTCCTGATGAAATAGAATCGATTTATCGGGTGATTCGTCAGGTTTTGGATACTCTGTAAACCCTTTAATTTTAGTAATGAATTTACCCAATTGGAACGATTTGGCTGACGACGCGCTGGCGGGCAAATGTCTCTCTCGCGAGCAATCTTTAGCCGTATTGCGCGCGCCGGATGAGGTTTTGCTGGAACAACTAAACGCAGCTTATCGGGTGCGCCGCCACTACTGGGGAAACCGAGTCAGGCTGCACTATTTGTTAAATGCTCAAAGCGGCCTTTGTCCTGAAGATTGCCATTATTGTTCTCAGTCAAAAATTTCGACTGCGGAAATTGAGAAATATCCGCTTTTAGCTAAGGATAAAATTCTGGATGCCGCCCAACGCGCAGCAGATTTAAAAGCAGGTACGTTTTGTTTGGTGATTTCGGGCCGCCAACCTAACGCATCTACTTTCGATCGCGTTTTGGATGCTGTCGAGACTGTGAAGGCAAATTATAACCTGAAAATCTGCGCTTGTTTGGGATTGTTGAGCGAGGAGCAAACTCACCGTTTGGCTAAAGCAGGAGTCGATCGCGTAAATCACAATCTCAATACTTCCGAATCATATCACGCGGACATTTGCACGACTCACACTTTTGGCGATCGGGTGGAAACCGTCGAACACGTAAAAGCAGCGGGAATCACAACTTGTTCCGGCGGAATTTTGGGGATGGGCGAATCGGATGATGATGCGATCGATTTAGCGCTTTCGCTTCGCAAGTTGGGCGTTACTAGCGTGCCGGTCAACTTTTTTATTCCGATTCCCGGAACGCCATTTGCAGAGGTGAACAGGTTAAATCCCCGCCAATGTTTGCGAATTCTCTGTATGTTCCGATTTTTGCTTCCCAGCCAAGAAATTCGGATTGCTGGGGGACGGGAAGTGCATTTGCGATCGCTGCAACCTCTCGGACTCTACCCGGCTAATTCTATCTTTGTTGGCGATTATCTGACAACTCCCGGACAAGCTGCCCATCAAGATTGGGACATGATTCGAGATGCAGGATTTGCGATCGAATCCCCCGAAGGTTCTCTCTTAGAAGTTAATTCAGCAGTTACAAAATCCGAACAAAAAACCCTTGTTTCTTAACTCGGATCGATGGCTTTAACGCAGTTAGGAATTGCACACAAAAACTTAAGTTTAAG
>NZ_JAUBRP010000060.1:23454-41342 GCF_036701935.1 Microcoleus sp. M2_D5
AAACCCGGTTTCTACGAGTTTTGCGAACAGTGAGGATAAATTTCGGAAGAAACCGGGTTTCTGGGCTCGCGAGTGTGTGCAAAAACTTAAGAAACCCGGTTTCTACGAGTTTTGCGAACAGTGAGGATAAATTTCGGAAGAAACCGGGTTTCTGGGCTCGCGAGTGTGGGCGAGAAACCCGGTTTCTACAAGTTTGGGGTTGAGTGATGAGAAATCTCGGAAGAAACCGGGTTTCTGAGGCTACGAGTGTGTACAAAAACTTACAAAAGGGGAGAATTATGGACAAACGCGAAGAAATTACGATCGCAGAATATCAGCTAACTGCCGAATCATTCCGAGAAGGAACTTGGCATCACGACGTATCCCAAAATCGTGACGCATTGACGGCTGCCATGCCCCGCAATCCCGGTAAAATTCTCGATATAGGATGCGGGCCCGGACGAGATTTAGTAGCGTTCAAAAGCCAAGGACACACAGTTGTAGGATTAGATGCAACTCCAGCTTTTGTAGAAATAGCAAAGAAGTTATCGGGATGCGAAGTTTGGCAACAATCTTTTCTAAATCTCGACTTGCCAAATGCAGAATTTGACGGTATTTTTGCCAATGCTTCCCTGATTCACGTTCCCAGAGACGAGATGGTAAAAGTGCTGCAAGACTTGCACAAAGCCTTAGTTGTTAGCGGTGCAATAGTCATGTCAATGTGCCGGGGAAATTGGGAGGGATACGACGAGCGGCCAACCGGAAAACGCTATACTGCCGGATGGGAATATCATACTCTAGCGCCTTGTTTAGAACAAGCGGGATTTGCCATTGTCGATCGCTACTATCGCCCCCCCGGCTTACCCCGCGAAGCTCAATCTTGGGTAGTAATAGTGGGCAAAAAAATCTAATACAAATCGGGAATTGCCAATCCTTCCCCTCTCTTCCTCTGCGCCCTCTGCGCCCTCTGCGGTAAAAAAAAAACTCATTCAAAAATTTACAGAGGATTGTTGTATACTGTTCCACAGTCAAAATAACCAATTTCTGCACAACTTAAAACACAATTAATATGACCGAGAAATCCCACATTTTTTTAGCTGGTGCTAGCCGAGGCGTCGGCCTAGAAATCGCGAAGTTATTGGTAGAACAAAAGATGCAAGTAACAGCACTTTTGCGATCGCCCGCAACCAGCACCGAATTAGAAGCAATGGGCATCAAAGTCGTGACTGGCGATGCTTTGGATGCAGCAGCTATGGAAACTGCGATGGCCAGCGGCGATCCAATTCATGTCGCCATCAGCACAATTGGCGGCTTGCCCAAAGATGGAGAAAGAGCAGATTATTTGGGCAACAAAAACTTGATTGATGCGGCCGTCAAAGCTGGCGTGCAAAAATTTATTTTAGTTTCATCCATCGGCAGCGGTAATAGTGTCAGCGCTTTGCCGCCCCAAGCTTTAGAAACTTTGCGCCCGGTTTTAATTGAAAAGGAAAAAGCCGAAAATCATTTGATAGCAAGCGGGATGATTTATACAGTGATTCGTCCGGGCGGACTCAAATCGGAACCTGCAACAGGCAACGGTATTTTAACAGAAGATTGTCGAGTTGCCGGAACTATTCACCGGGCCGATGTAGCGCAGCTAGTTTGTCAGTGTTTAGTTTCTGATGCTGCTAACAATAAAGTTTTGTCGGCGGTAGATAAACAGATGGTTTACGGCAATCCCGAATTTGATGTATTAAATCTGTAGGGGCGGGTTTTACCAACAATAATTGCCTAAAACCGATAATCTCCTAAACCCGCCCCCACTTGGTTGGCGATCGCGCGGGGTGGGGGCGGGTTTTTGAGTCTTTGGGTATCCTTTGAAACTATTGGTGAACCCGCCCCTACAAGTTTTTGACGGAGGGCGATCGTAAACCTGTCCCCAACCAACGGCAAATCTCAAGAATCGAAAGGCTTAATCCACGATCGCCCGATCGCCCAATCCAAAACCAAACCCGCGATCGCAAACAATACCACACTCTCGACACCGCGAACCGCAAACGGCAATAACTCCTGGAGGGCGGGCATCTTCCCGGGTTCAAAAAACAATCCAGCATCCAACTGTCCAAAAGCCCGCACCAACCCAAAAGCCAACACCGCACCAGATTTAAGCTGCGGGTTAACATCTCGGCGAATCGCATAGCGGTAAGTCACGCCGAACAAAAAACCGCCCAAAAGTGCGATAGTCCCTCTCAAGGCAAAATTTAGGTCAATTTCCCTTACCTGCAAAATCGCCAGAGAATCCAACCGATCCGCTAGAATAAAGCTATTACCAAGGGCGATCGCCCCAAAAGCCAGCAAACAAGACAAAGCAGCAACACTCCCTGCCTTCAAAGATTCTACCCGTTCAGCCGCACTAAAATTTGACGATTCCTTCACAGCGCCCTCATTTCAAAAATAGCTCAAATTGACTTATCATATGGTTTGGAGTCACTTTGTACAGTTTGTTCAATAAATAGCTATGGATATTTTGTCACTCGGTTGGGTTTCGGTGCTAGTTCTGTTCTCTTTCTCAATTTCAATGGTCATTTGGGGACGCAACGGTTTCTAGATTCCAGAATAGCTTGCGGGGCAAGCTTTTTAACTGCCCCGCATTTTTTAATCCTATTTAATCAAATCAAAATAACAAGAGTTGGAAACATGACAGCCAAAAAAATCTTAATGTTAGTCGGCGACTTTGTAGAAGACTACGAAGTAATGGTTCCCTTCCAAGCACTGCAAATGGTAGGTCACACCGTCCACGCCGTCTGCCCGGAAAAAGCCGCCGGCCAAAAAATTCGCACCGCAATTCACGACTTTGAAGGCGATCGAACCTACAGCGAAAAACCCGGTCACAACTTCACTTTAAACGCGACTTTTGACGAAATCAACCCCGCTGACTACGACGCTTTGGTTATCCCCGGAGGACGCGCCCCAGAATACATCCGCCTCAACGAACAAGTGCTGCAAATTACCCGCTACTTTGCCAACAACAAAAAGCCGATCGCATCTATTTGTCACGGCTTACAGGTTCTAACCGCCGCCGGCGTACTCGAAGGCAAACGGTGCACCGCATACCCCGCTTGCAGCCCCGACGTACTCCGGGCCGGCGGCAAATATACCGAAGTTCCAGTTACCGAAGCCGTAGTCGATGGCAATTTAGTCACCGCCCCCGCGTGGCCAGCACATCCTAACTGGCTGGCTGAATTCCTGAAAGTTTTGGGAACGAAGATCGAACATTCAGAGAAAGTCGAAGTATGAAAATTTTCACAGTCAAAGTTAAACCTAATTCCAAACAGCAAAGCATCGCAGAACAACCCGACGGCAGCCTCACAGTACATCTCAAGTCGCCGCCTGTGGAGGGTAGAGCCTATAAGCGAATTAATCATGCTGTTGGCGAAAAAGTTTAAAGTGCCGAAATTTGCGATCGGTATTAAATCAGGTTTTTCCTCCAGAAATAAACTTGTGGAAATTCCAATTGCACCTGCTACTTAGAAATAAACGCAATAACAAATCTATCTAAAGAGGGATACAGACTCAAATTTAAAGTTCCTATATTAGTAATTGTAGAGTTAGAACAAAAAATTATGAGCATTGAAAATAGAGTCGAAGCAACAGCGAAGAATATTGAAGGCAAAATCCAAGAAGCTGTTAGCGAAGTTACAGGCAATCAGAAAGATAAATTAGAAGGTCAAGCCAAGCAGGATGAAGCATCAGCAATTCACCTGAAAGAAGACCTCAAAGATAAAGCAAAAGAGATTGTAGACAGAGCTTAGTAACAGTATTTCCTACAAGTTTCCTGCCTACTAAATCCCGCAAGCACACAGTTTGCGGGATTTTTTATAAGGATCATAAATTATTTGTACCAATATCTTGGGGCGGGTTTATAAAGATTATTAGTGGCAAAATTCACCCACGAATAGCCCCTACAGATTCTAGTAATTCATAGTGCAAAAGCATTAATTTTGTGGCGGGAATTGTTTCCATTGCATAAGTTGTGCCATCTTGATGAGAAAATTCTACCTCAAAAGCACTGCCATCAAATTCCATCACAACTGTTCCTACTTGTCCTTTATATAATTTAATGATTTGTTTGGTTTCAAAATGGGTGGCTTCTAAATCTTCAGTTAAAGCAACAATATCTAGGTCTTTAATTGTTTTCATTGTTTTTACCTCACTTTTTGACGGGATAACAACTTGTTAATCTGGGGAAACTTTCACATAAGCGGACGATCCAAGCTGCTAGAATCAGAGATTCACCTACTTCGGTTTTCAGCAAGAATTTCATGTTGTAATGTGTTCCGTATTCATTGTTTTTTTGAATAATACCAATTTTAAACGAAATCACAGTATTCTTATTCCCCCCCTTAGCAAGGGGGGGTTAGGGGGGGTCAAACAGTGTTGCATGACTTTAGAGAAATGGTATAACAACATCTTCGTTGATAGCAGCTTCTTTTAAAGCCTGTTTGAGCATTTCAGCATTTTTTAGGGTAATGCCTAACTTACTGGCAAACAAAACAGCTTTATTTTTTCCTTCTTGATGATTCGGATTTAGAGAATATTCTTCTATTTTATTACCTAAATCTGCTAGATGACCATTGGGCAGTTTCACTATTAATAACTGTTTTTGAAGGACAAAAGAGAATATTAGTCGCCTACAATAATCGACTTTTACTCATATGTCAATTACAGCATATTCCATGTATATGCGGTACACACAACAAGGGTCGTAAGTAAGGTGCGGATCCACCAGTCAATCTGCAAGTTCCATTAAACATGAGCATATCCGCACCCTACATAACTTTCAAGAGTGGAAGTTATTTAATTCTCATTCCTATAAAGGCCCAATTCCCCATTAATTAAATTTAACGGTTGGGCGACTATGCTTAATCGGGGTTATTCGTTGGGTGGGGGCGGGTTTATCGAGATTATTGATGGGTGGCAAAATTTATGGGTGAACCCGCCCCTACAGATTCTAATTTTCGGCCCAATTCCCAATGCCCACAAAAAAAGCCAGGGATGGATATCCCCAGCTCGAAACATAGCACAATTAGTTTTGAGAGTTGGTAGGGCGATGTTTCAGAATCGACCCCACCCACTTTTACCCAAATTAAATTAGGGTAATGTCAGCAGCCGTAATGCCCGGTCTGCCATTCAGAATTGCCAGCGTAACTACTCCGTCAGCAGTACCAAAACCGTTAGAGTCAAATCCTAGTCGTCCAGTTTCATTTTCATAAAAGACGAACGGCTCTGACGCACCCGCCCCGGCTGGACCAAAACTGCCGTTGTACTGCCCACTCTCAAGCGCCAAGAACGCCTTAGAAGAAAGTCGATTCGTACCTTCGACGGCCCTCAAGCCGGGGAAGCCGTTGGAGTCATTGATTTGGAAGATAAACTTGTCTTGGCCGACTGTAAAATCGCCGATTTGGTCTGCGTTAGTACCCAGGGCGCCCTCGCCGAAGTTGTTGTAGTAGAAGCTGTCATTGCCCGCTCCGCCAGTCAGCGTGTCAGCACCTGGCCCGCCGCCGAGAGAGTCGTTACCGTCACCTCCGCTTAAATTGTCGTTTCCAAAGCCACCCAGCATGGTGTCGTTCCCGCCACCGCCAATTAAGGTATCGTCCCCGGCTCCTCCGGGGGTGTTGGTAGCATTGAATGAGTCGCCGAACAGGATGTCATCCCCGTTACCAGTAGTGATCACATCAGTGCCGTTGCCACCAATAATGAAGTTGCTGCCTAATGTATCGCTAATCAAGTTGACGACTGTGCCGGTAAAGCTGACGCTGCTAGCGTAGGAGATGAAGTCGTTACCCGCAACGTTGCCAATCACTTTATCAAACTGGGTGCCAAAGATGATGGTGTCACTTCCCTCGCCACCGTTCATGAGGTTGGTGACGGTAAAGCTGCTGCCAGTAGTAGGATTAGTGTAGCCAATTAGCGAATCGTTGCCCAGCCCGCCTTCGAGAGTAATCAAAGCAGTACCAGTACCAGCAAAACGGGCAGCCGTAGCATTGATAGTATCGTTGCCATCTCCACCGGCTGCGTTAGTAAAGGTACCGCTCAGGCTGTCGTTGCCTTCACCGCCGATCATTGTATCCGTCGCAAAAGCTGCAACTATCGTGTCATTGCCTACTCCGCCGTCGAGCAAGTTGCGACCCGCGAAGCCGGGAAATGAACTGGAGGCCCCTACGCTCGAAAGTACATTCGGCACCGACGCCGACACGATGAAGTCGTCGCCTGCACCTCCCAGCGCGGTATCCTGCGTGGCAAAAACATTGATCGTGTCGTTACCGTCGCCGCCATCAAAGAAGTTTCTGCCTTCGCCAAAATTGCCGATACCGCCAACGATAGAATCATTGCCGCCACCGCCAATCAAGGTGGTTCTCTCAATGCCGATCGTGATGACGGAGGTAGCAAATGGGCTTGTCTGGGTACTGTTGGTAATGACTAAGATGTCGTCGTCAAGATCGCCCGACAGGTAGCTGTTGCTGGCTACACCTCTTAGGGTGTCGTTGCCTCTACCGCCAAAGAGACTGTCTCTGACATTGATACCGACAACTAAGTCGTCGCCCAAATCACCCCGCAAGAAGTTGCTGCCTTCATTGCCAGCGAAGCCAATAGCCAAGCCACCCTCTAAAGAGAGGTTGTTGCCACCGCCTGCGATGAAGAAGCCGATCGCGTCATTGCCCTTGCCGCCGTAGAGGGAGTCTCTTCTCTGGGCCCCTCCCAGCATCGTATCTTCGCCCTGATTACCAAACATCAGGTTAGCTTCGACAGTACCTTGGAGGAAGTCGTCTCCCTCGCCGCCGGCCAGGGTAGCGCGGGCTTCAGCGACTATGGTGTCATTGCCGGAGTCGCCAAACAGCAAAGCCGGAGTCCGCTGGGATCTGATTGAGTCTTCGTCCTCGCCGCCGTATATGGTATCGTTCGGGCCGACGGAAATCAGAGTATCGTTATCGCCTTGGCCAAATATTAAGCTGCCGCCCAGGGTGGAAGTTCTAACGAAATCCGCCCCTGCTCCGGCGAATACTGTATCCGGGCCTAGTCCCGGAAGGTTTAAATCTAGTTGATTAGGATTGTCATCTAACGTTGTCATAAAGCTTCACTCCTCTACTTGTTGGTCATCGCTGGTGCGACTACAGACACTGCCTAGAACACCGAATGTTTGGATTCCGCTGTAGTTTAACCTGTTTGCCAGCCGCAAGTCTAGCCTACTGGCGTTAACCCTGTCTAGACTTTCTCCCTCGCGGATTTTTTGCTTGTAAGCTTTTATTTTCAAAGTCTTCACCCTTTAATAATCCTGGTGCACTGTCTCAGGTGCTCACGCTCTACAAGACGCGGCTCATATTCTTAATGTTCCATTCTGGATTGGCGGTCGGGGATCGCGTCCGGGGGAGGAAATTAAAGATTAAAAAAGGCAGATCTGGGTGATCCCGAAGACAAGGAAAATTGGGAGATTTGTTACTTGGTAACAAGGCTTTGTGGCAATTTCCGGTTTTCCAGGCAGGGCCGTCATTTAATAATTCTGGCCCGGATTGAACTCGGTACCGCTCCGGGCTTTAAAAGTCTACGCCCCGTTTTAGTTCTACGCCCCGATCGCCGTAGTGTTTGTGACAGTATACCTCGGAGTGTACGCTTGCCAAGTCAAAGTAAGCGTGGGGTTTGTGGCAGCGCCCGGTGATAATAATTTCTGTATCCCGCGGCTTGCGTAGCAGGGCTTCGACGATCGGCTCTACCGGCAGCAGTTCTAAGTCTACTGTGGGATTGAGTTCGTCGAGAATAATCGTTTTGTACCAGCCGCTGGCGATCGCACATTTGGCGATTTCCCAGCCGCGTTCTGCTTCTATGCAGTCTAGCTCTTGCTGTTGCCCCCGCCAAACTATAGCATCTCGGCCGCACCGCTGGTGGTCTACTAGCTGGGGGTAGCTTTGCCGCAAAGCTGCGATCGCCGCATCTTCTGTATAACCTGTGCCACCTTTGAGCCACTGCACTATTAACACCCGGTGAGATTGGTCTTGGCTGATACCCCTGCCTATTGCCTGCAAAGCTTTGCCCAAGGCGCTCGTAGACTTGCCTTTGCCCGCTCCGGTGTATATTTCGATACCCGAAATATTATGCTCTGCCGCTGCGGGCTGATAGTGGGGCTTCATTTCTGAGTGCAAGTCGGCAATCTCCAGCAAAGCTTCGGGGGCCGCTCGCCCTGTGGCGATGACTTCTAAATATTCTGGTTTGTTTTTGAGGGTTTGGACTACTTCGTCAACTGGCAGCAAACCCAAGTCCAATACAGGGTTTAGTTCGTCTAGGACTACGACGGAATAAAGCTCGCTGGCGATCGCTCCTTTGGCGATATCCCAACCTCGCTGAGCTTCGGCGCGATCGAAGCGGGTGATTGCTTCGGCCCCAAAATATTCGGCTCGGCCAGTACGCACTTGGTCGATCAAGTGCGGAAATGCCCGTTGCAAGGCTTCTATTGCCCCGTCTTCGTCGTAGGAGCGGCCGGGGCCTTTGAGAAAGCGCAGCAACAAGACTCGCGTGGGCGAGTCAGAATTGATACCCAGCCCGATCGAGCGCAACACTACTCCCAAAGCTGCCTGAGACTTGCCTTTACCAGCGCCGTCGTAGACGTGAATCTGACCCGCGGCGCGTTCCGAACGGGATGAGGCTGTCCGAATACCAATGCCATTCCTTACCATAATCAGCAGTTATTTGAGCCTGTATCGGGGTGGGTATTCGATCGCGCGCCTTGAATGTTTAATTTTTCCATTCTGTTGGCGGATCTCAACAGATTATACGATAACTTCTAACTCCCAATCTTTTAAGCAGCGATCTAACGGAATCACGCGCTCAAACCTCCGGTTAAGATTATTCCGTTTGTGCTGTACAATTAAAATTTAACACGGACTGATATACCTAAAGGCTTATGATTGCGAGTGTTTTCCCATTTCGGACTGTTTTGGTGCAAATTTTAATTATGTTTTTGGCGATCGCGATCGAATCGTGGTTTTTGCAAAAACTACTTAAACTCGGTCCCAAAACCAGCATTGAATATACAGCCATTCTCAATCTATCTTGCACTTGCGTAGGCTGGTTAGTTTTCTTCGGCATTGAAAGCGTTCTTAGCAAAGAATTGCGGGAACAGCTTATCGGTTATATTTTATTAGGACGTGGGGATAATGTTTACGCTCCAATAACTATGATAGCACTCTCAGTATTAGCAGTGACCTTTTTAGCTAAATGGCAGGGATTAGAATTCATAGAAAATATGGTTTCCGGCAATAAAAAAGCTTCTAAACCTCAGTTTTTAGGGCCGCCAACCCTCAGCCGCCGTCCTCCCAAAAAAACTTTTCAAGTAACTACCCAGTTTGGGGGAATTTTAATTGCCCACACTGTTAGCAATGTCGTTATTTTAACCGTGTTGTTTTTGCAAAGCGTGTATTGAAATTTATGATGAAGCAATTTTTAGATGTCACTCAGCAGCTAACTAAGCTGACGAACAACCTTTGGGAAACTAATAAAAAAATCCAAAAGGCGATGATTCCGCCTAAAGTTGTTCACTGGAAGACTCCTTTACTACTCAGCATATTTTTAGCTTTGCTGACAGTGGCAGCCGTAACTGACTGGCGGACGAGAACTCTGCTTTTTGACATGAGCTGGTTATTATTTACACTTTCAATGGGTTTGCTGACGAGCCAGCAACCTTTTGTGATTAAAGGAGTAAGTCTGAGTCCGTGGGTAACAAGCATCTTAATTGGCTTGTGGTTACTGATAAGATTACCGTCGGATAGGAAGGAAATAGCATGGATATCCGGCCCACTTATAGCAGTAGCAGTTCTTGCTACAATAGAGATTTGGAATAGCGAGTCAAAACGGGAAGGTATCAGGTCGTTGGTGCGCCCTCAGTTTTTGATGATTACTCTAGTTCACCTGCTCTTTTCCTGTTGGTTTGCTTTTCACTTTTTAATTCAAGGTTGGATAGAACAGTATCCGAGCGTTTTATCTCAGGATTTAAGGCAAAGCGATTATGTGGTGACATTTCAACAGCCAACTATTAATCGCTCCCGAGGAGTTGTCATCCTCAATGAAATGGAGCGATACCTGCGAAATGAAGCCCGCACAAAACCGTGGGCGCAAGTAGAGCAAATGTTAATAGATATTGACAACGAGCGATTTTTTCTGCGGAATCAAGCCTTACAAACAACAGGGGTAGTCGCAGAAGATGCGAGGTGGGATGTCAAAACTTCGATCGTCCAAGGAGAGTCTCGCTATCAGTTAGATATGCAGGCAACTTGGCTGGGAGTGGTTTTTAGACCGGAAATATATTCGTTTACCAAATCTTGCGAGGTGTTCCAGATAGCCAATAGGGCGACTGTAACCTGCGATGCCATCAAACGCTCTCAACCCGGACAGAAAAAAGATGGAACGCCGGGGGACACTCAAGTTTGATTCTGTCTCTGTTAACTAATTGCGATGGGTATAGCGGGAGAGTGGGAGAGTCTGAAAGTGGGAGAGTCTGAGAGTCTGAGATGGAAAAAATCCTCTTTCTTCCCTCTTCCTTCTTCCTTCTTCCCTCTTCCTTCTTCCTTCTTCCTTGCACTAAAGTATGGCGAAAGTTTCCAGCGGGTTAATAACTAGATGAATTTGAGAAGAATCTTGACAGTCGCGACCAATGTATTTTGGGAAGTAATTCGCGATCGCATCCTTTACTTAATTATTATTTTTGCTCTGTTGATGGGCGCCTCGGTACGGTTGATACCGGAATTGGCGGCGACAACCGAAAAGAAAATTATCTTAGATATCGGTTTGGGTGCTATGAGCATTCTCGGTTTAATTGCCACAGTGTTTGTGGCTACCGGACTGGTCAACAAAGAAATTGAAAAGCGCACTGTTTATCTGTTAGTTGCTAAGCCGATAAGTCGGGCTGAGTTAATTGTGGGCAAGCACTTAGGACTGTCGGCGGTGCTGGCGGTGCTTGTAGCGGCAATGACTGTTATCTATCTGGCTATTCTGAGTTTGAGTAGCATTCCTTTCCCTTTGGGAAGCATTTTAATCGCTTCGCTGTTTATCTGGTTTGAGCTTTGTCTCATGGCTGGTGTAGGGATTTTATTTGGGGTGTTCAGCAGTTCGCTGTTGGCAACTTTACTGACATTTGGCGTTTATTTGATGGGACATTCGACGCGGGATTTAGTGGCTTTGGGCAAGTTAACTAAAAATCCTGGCCTAGAACAATTGATGATGGGACTATATCTGGTTTTGCCGGATTTAGCCAGATTCAATTTGAGAAATGATGCTGTTTACGGACAAGTTCCTTACTTGGCAGGTTTGATTACAGATGCTGGCTACGGTTTGCTGTATGTGGTGCTGCTGCTGTCAATTGCGATCGCCATATTTTCCCGTAGGGAATTTTAAAACGCGCCTTCGCTACTTTCAAAAGTGTGACTATATCAAATTATCACGCTAAAATATAAAGGAGGCGATCGCTCAGAAATCTCAACTAAAACTCAAACTTTTAATTGATCCCGAATAAGCTATTCTGTATTTAAATAGTACCTTTGGGCGGACTTTTCTGCCCTCCCCACAAGATAGGGACTTACGCATCGGGGTCCAGAAACCGGGTTTGTTACCGAATCTGCGGTCTACAACGCGTCTTTTCGTAAAAAAAACCTCGTTTCTAAACAATAGTGCGTAAGCCCTAAAGATGTTGAAGAGACATCACCCTGTAAATTAGATTGCGATAGCTTAGCAGTAAGAAAAAATGAAATTATGTTAGTAGAAAAACTCGAACAATTAAAAGATATTTTCGCACAAATGGAACGGGCTTTGATTGCCTACTCCGGCGGAATTGACAGCACTTTGGTAGCAAAAATCGCTTTTGATGTGTTGGGCGATCGCGCTTTGGCAGTGACGGCAGTTTCCCCCTCTCTACTGCCCGAAGATTTAGAAGATGCGCGCATTCAAGCAGCAGAAATTGGGATAGCCCACCAGGAAGTACAAACTCAGGAAATGGCAAATCCAAATTACACTTCTAACCCGGTTAACCGCTGCTATTTCTGCAAAAGCGAACTGCACGATACTTTGAAACCCCTAGCACTAGCAAAGGGTTATCCTTATGTGGTGGATGGGGTTAATGGTGACGATTTAAAGGATTACCGTCCCGGAATTCAGGCGGCAAAGGAACGCGGCGCGCGATCGCCTTTAGCCGAAGTAGGAATCACTAAATTTGAGGTGCGGCAATTGGCAAAAGAATTGGGTTTGCCTTGGTGGGACAAACCGGCTCAACCTTGTCTCAGTTCGCGCTTTCCTTACGGCGAAGAAATCACCGTTGGAAAGTTGCAAAGAGTGGGGCGCGCCGAACGGTATTTGCGGCAGTTGGGACTGAAAAATCTGCGAGTGCGATCGGACGGAGATACGGCACGCATTGAGTTACCTGCAGAGGAGATTCAGGAGTTTGTGGTAAACACGGATTTGCCTGCATTGGTGGCGGTATTTCAAGAGTTTGGTTTTGTTTACGCTACTTTGGATTTGGAGGGGTTTCGCAGCGGCAAATTAAATCAGGTTTTGCAGCCGCAGTTGTTGGAAACGAAAGGTTGATTAATTTTCCCGAATACAAAAATTTTTTCATGATTGATGTAGTTTGGGACATGGACAAAGGGGAACAATGTCAATCGAACCTTTATCTTTGATGTAGCAACTTATACGTTTCAAGGATCGAATTGTTAGGATTACAGGACTTACGCAAAAGTAAGGTATTTCTGTTGCCCAGCGAACTCAGTGAAGCAATCTCAAGGTGGCGTTACTTAATCAGGGTATGAAAAAAAAATCACTTTAAAATCCACCCGCTTTGTGGATACTGGTTTCTCTGACGGGCCTATTTAACGTTTCATACCGTAAATCAGCAACGCCTAGAGGGCCGGCACTCTTGGCACGGCCCCTACGGATAATGAAACAGCCCTGCCTTTGCTCGGACGAAAGTTTGACTCTATGCAGCGGTTTCAACCACCTCTTCATAAAAATGGTGGCTAACTATCAACGCCCGAGTCCGATCAAGGAGTAGTTGGCTGAATTTGCTGTGGCTGCATTTGCTGCTGCTGATTTTGGAGCTGAAGTTGCTGCTCCTGGATCTCGATTTGCCGATTCTCAAGATCTATTTGCCGCTGTCTGTCTTCGAGTTGCAAGCGTCTGTCTTCAAGTTGCAGTCTTCTGTCTTCTGCTTGCTGCAATCTATCTTCACGTTGTAGCTCTCTTTCTAGCAGTCTGTCTTCACGTTGCTCTTGTCTGTCTTGACGTTGTTCGCGAAGCTCTCTGAGCTGATTTCGTCGCTCGAAATCCCCTCCCAAAAATAAGTTTTGAAAAGCGTTGATAGTTGCTTGAAACCCAGTAAAAACGCTGCTAACAGCGCCGATACCTGTTGCTACTCCTGTTATTGGCTGCAAGAAAGTGTTGATATTGTCTGCTACCCTAGCATAGCCCGATCGCGCTACCAGAATCACATCGTTGTTGCGGAGAGTGGGGTTATTATTAGGATTCAATCCTTGAGCAAAATCCACCTCTATCGTGCGGCGAGAAACAGTACCGTTGGGATTCAATCGCAATAGTTCTACCTTGTCTTTTTTAGCCCGCAATTGATTGAAACTGCCTGCGGTGAGCAAAGCTTGGTGCAGGGATGTACTAGGTCGCACCTGCAAAGCCCCAGGCCTAATTACTTCTCCTACAATATTGATGCTAATCGCGTTCGGAGAAAAACTGCTATTTGCAACTTGAGAAACTTCAGCTAAGTCTACCGTAGCCGCTGTCGGGATAATTACGCTATCTCCTTCTTGCAGCAAAATATCTTGAGTTGCGTCGCCTTTTTGCAGTAAATCCCACAGATTTACCATGATAGTTTGTTCGTTGCCACCTCTGACTCGGCGGCGGATTTGTACGCGGCGAATGTCAGCTTCTGTAGTGATACCACCAGCAATTTTCAGTGCTCTAGTTATTGTTGGTAAGCCCACAACTGCTCCTTGCTGTTGGTCGATAGATACAAAACTCAACTCTGTTTGTTGGTTGCTCGATCGCACATCCGAAGCAAATACAGTATAAGGCCCCGGCCGGTTTACTTCCCCGACAATTACTACCCCAATTGGTTTAGTAATATCAGCGGAAAAATTAGCACTGGCTCTTTGACGAACTTCTTGAGTATTGAGGGCACTTGCTGTCGGTATAAAAATTGTATCTCCATCTCGAATGGTAACATCTTGACGCAAATTTCCCGTCTCTAAAAAATCCTGCAAATCAACAGTAGTAACTTGCTCCGGCCCGCCTCTGCGGGGACGACGAATTTGGACATTTCGCATATCTCCTGCTGATGTCACCCCTTGTGCAAGTTGCAGCATTTCCATCAAAGTCGGGAATTTTACTCCTCCTCCTTCTCTAGTGGGATTAATCTTGTATGAACCCGGGCGAGTAACTTCACCGGCAAGACCTATATTTAGGGGGCGAGCGACTACCAGAGTCACGGTAACAACGGGAACATTGATGAAGGGTTCGTATCGCTGGGTAATCACATTAGCGGCTTGTTGCAGCGTCAACCCTTGAATTGAGACGCTACGAATGATTGGCAAATTGAGCGTCCCGTCAACTAGCACTTGATATTCTCTGCTGAATTCAGGGACGCCGAATATCTCTAAAGCAATGCGATCGCCCGATCCTAAAGTATAAGCTGCTTCTTGTGTCAGCGAACCCGGAGGTGGCGGCGGTACTCTCGGTTGGTTTTGGTTCCTAGCGGGCACAGGATTTCTGACGGCAGGCAACTGAGCTCTACTGGGCGGCGAACTCAATAGCACCAGGAGTGCTGACAAACTCAGACTTGTAGCGGTTTGAACGGTATATTTCATCTTTCTTCCCTGGTTGCGGCCTGCCATTGAACAAGAGCAATTTAGCTAGTGGATTGTAGTTTATTTTCCCTGCTGTCCAGTGTAGCCTCGCTTCGCTGCAAAATCCACAGGTGCAAGCATAAAAATTGTGCGATCGCACTTAACTATTTTGCCCCTTTTTTGTAAAGAAAGTGTAAAGCGCGCCAATTGCTGTCAGGATTAATATCTCGTTTGAGCAAAATTTTTAATACATAACTCGCTATACAAATCAACCCGCCGCAGAAAGGAAATAGGAAAAAACCACCATGATTTGAGGTAAAATGTTAAATAATTTTCTCTGCAGGACAAAGACAAGTGTCACTAAAATTAGATAAAGTAATTCCCTGGGGACGCTGCTTGGATGAATACATAGGAATGTTTAGCTTAACCTCAAGTGACCTCAAGCTAGCAATTCTGGATTGTGCGGGCGGCCCGGCGAGTTTCAATGCCGAAATGACTCGCCAAGGTAAAAAGGTAATTTCTTGCGATCCAGTTTATCAGTTTACTGCGGTGGAAATTGGCGATCGCATCCAAGAAACATATCAAACTGTGATTGACGGTGTTAAAGCCAATTTAGACGGCTACGTGTGGAACAATTTTGAATCGCCGTACCAGCTAGGCGAAGTGCGAATGAAGGCGATGCAGGAATTTTTAGAAGATTTTCCATCAGGCTTGCAGCAATGCCGCTACCTGAATGCTGAGCTGCCTGTTTTGCCTTTCGAGAACGGTCAATTCGATTTAGCTTTGTGCAGCCATTTCTTATTTGCTTATTCTCACCTGCTTTCCGAAGAATTTCATTTGGAAGCTATTACAGAAATGTGTCGGGTTGCGAAGGAAGTCCGAGTCTTCCCTCTATTGCAGAGTTTTAGCGGGGAGGAATCCCATCACTTAAATCCGATTCTCACTGAATTGAAAAAGAGAAGTTTTAGGGTAGAAATTCAAGAGACTCCTTATGAGTTTCAAAAAGGCGGGAACAAGATGCTGCGAGTTAGCAAAAAAAGCTCAGCATAATAAGTAAGCATAACTTATTATGCTGGTAGGGAAACCAAATAACAGCCGTTAATTCGCCAACTATTATCAAACTGTTTTTCCATGAGATAAATGGCTCGGATTGGGATGCCTTCGGAGTCCAGCAACAGCACAGGCTGAGCGGGAAGTCCTTCTACAGTGGCGAGGTTTTCAAATAATACCGATCGCGGACGGTAGACAGCTTCATAGGCAATTTTTACCATGTACATAAAGTTTTCTGCTGTGCGAAACTGCTGCTGAATTCCGGGACTGGCGAAGGCAAAAGCCCCAGCAGCATCGTCTTTTTGAAATGCTTGCAGTTGCTGTTCTACGACTGAGCGAATGGTAGCGCGATCGCTTTCACTGATGAGCATATTTTTAATTATTTGTCAAGAGATGGGAGGGTCGAATAGTTACTATTATAGCGCTCCCACTTAAAGGCGATGTTGTTGCGGGATGGCTGAGAAGCTGTCAGGGCGATCGGGGTGTATTTAAACCCCGGCGCACTACAGACATTAGTGGTAAAATTGGTTAAAGACTTTAAGAATTGTCAAAATGCTAAGCAGTGCCGCATTGAGGAAAACAGGGTCGGGGTGGGAATTTGCAAGTGAAGAAGCGTTAGAGGATTTTGTCGAAGTTCACTTGCAAAGTTTGCTCGGTTTGACAGTCATCAAGCGGCAATTCACTGTCAACGAGCAAAGATGCGATATTATAGCGGTGGACGAGAATAAACGGTTAGTTGTGCTGGAGTTGAAAAACGGCGAAGATAGATATGTCGTTCAGCAGTTAACCCGTTATTACGATGCTTTGTTGGAACACAAACATTTTGCCGATCGCGTGGATTACGCTCAACCCGTTCGCTTGATAGCAATTGCGCCCAAATTTCACAGAGATAATTTTACAGACAGGAAGTATCACGGGCTATTTTTTCAGTTTTTGCAATTTGCGATCGTTCTTTTTGAGGATAACTTAAATTTACAACTGAAAGATGTAGATACTGAACAAATTTCACAAGTAGAATTTGTTCACCAGCAAACAGAAAGCACTGATCGTATACCGAGTCCACCTAAAGCATTTATAAAACTATTAAACCAGTGTGAGCTTAGTCAACAGCAAGAAATATTGAAAATTAGGGATAAAATTCTCAGCTTTGATAAACGAATGCAAGAAATTACTGATAGTGGTAGTATTAAGTATGGAAATGGCAACACTAAGACCAGTAAATTTTGTGCAGAGTTATGTTCAGACAGTAAAGGAAATCTCATCTTATTTTTATGGCTACCTTTAAAAGGTCTGACAAGTAAAACTATTTCAAGAGCAAGAGTCTGGACAGATTGGAATGATAATGCTTTGATAGAGGGCTACGTGTCAAGAGGAATTGGTGCTAAAGTTAGCTCTAATAAGAAGGTAATAGCTAATCAGACAGAAAAAGTAAAGCAAAATATAAAAAATATCCAACAGTGTACTTTTATGCATAGTTATTTTATTGAAAGAGAATTATTAGAGTACATTAATAGCGCCATTAAACTCGTTAACAAATCGGCATCTTCTCAAATATTAACTTATGAAGAGATGAAGTACATAGATTTAAGCAAGGATGTCAAAGATGTTTTCATTAAGAATAAAATCATCGGTCGGTATCCGGAAGTTGTAGAAATTATAGAATACTTAGAAAAGCGTACCTGTAAATTTACTTCAGATCAATTAATTGATTTATCCATGCAAAAATGGCTGGAAAGACTTTAAAGGTAAAAAACACTACCCCATTATCTCTTACCAAACCCACTATCATCTGCGTCTATCTGCGTATATCTGCGGTTAAAAAAATTCAATCAATAGCTTGGCAACCCACCAAATTACCAAACTTCGATATAATATTAAATCAATACAGAGGACACCAGATTTGGTATTAGTTCTCAGATATAGCAATCGCCAAGGCGGTTATGGCATAAACTATAAGTAGCCCCAATTGCTCGCGTGCGATCGTACAACTCATGC
>NZ_JAUBRP010000061.1:0-40244 GCF_036701935.1 Microcoleus sp. M2_D5
ACAACAAACTACATTGAAATTTAGTCGGATTTAACTGTAGCATATTTTGGGTTCCAGTTAAGATGCGTTTACCCTGATATATAACAAGGGTTGTAGGGTTTTATTACATTAAATTCGTAAATTGCATAACTTAGATGTATTTACTGCATTTTATGGTTGAATTCTATGCCTTTAGTGTAATTTATTGCCATAATTAGTTATTAAAATAGATGTATGATGCTAACCGTTTGCGATAGACTACTAACATTTTTTGGACGAGGAAAAAAGAATGGAGACTACAGCACAGAAAGAAGCCCCAACTCAGCCTGTTGAGGAAGTGAAAATTCAGAATATCAACAGTTTGGAGTTTGAGCTTTGGGCTAAAGCCGTGAAACGGCAGATGATTGCCGCACTCTCTAAAAAGGGCGCGATTTGACATCTGTGGGTTTTTTGTGCACAGGTTGTGTTAATTAATTAAATTAACAAAATTTTTGTCTGCATTGTTGTCCGAGTTGCGGGAGGGGCAAGAGAAAGAATTTTCCTTTTTCCGAGTTTTGGACGTACAGGTGGAAGGAAGCCGGGTTTTTTTACGAAAATACTTCTGTTGCGATGGGCAGAAATGGTAAAAAACCCCGGTTTCTTTGTGTCATATCATGTCTGATCGAGTGACCGCGATTAAAAGGGCGGGTTTTTGAGATTGTCATTTATTGGCAGATATTTTTCGTGAACCCGCCCTTACCGTATTATGGGTAATCGACCGGACATAATATCAAGAGTGCCTCCGGGACTGTTCTATCTGCCGAATGCTTTCTGCCAGATTACGATCGCTTGTCAACTGCCGCCAGCAAGCGCAGACTTCCGTCTTGAATCTGCACTGCTTTCACCGTTCCTACAGCAACTCTTTGTTGACCGTTAGCCATCGCTACCTCAATCTTAATCTTGGGGTCAGCCTGCAAGCCCAGCCGCCCCCAGAGCCACTTAACTTGAGTAGCAGGAAAAGAGCTTACTTCTACATCAGAAAAGGGCGAATTAACCCAGCGGCTACCGTCGTAAAAACTCGCTACCTGCACCTGATACCAAACTTGTTCTCCCGCCAATTTTAACTCGTTGTTCGGTTCTGGTTCCAGCCACTCAGCGGGATTGACACTGTTAATTAAAGTAGCAGAACCCATAATTTGACTCTTGTGGTATTCTAAACTTTCAGCCTGAGAAACTGCTTCCTGAAGTTTGTTGACCAAATTCCGAATTCGAGTTCTTGTTTCGCTGTCAGTATCTGATTGCTGGTCGAGCCAATTCATCGCCTCGCGAGTGCCGTCTTGAGACGCTACAATCAGGGCGCCCCAAGCCTTGACATCGGCGTCAGCGGCATTCACTCTCAAGGCGGCGTCTATGCGGTTCCAGATCCGCCCGCCGTCATTTTTGAGGGTTGTGGCTATTTCGTGAGAGTTGCTCGGATCGGCTTCAAATACTTGCAAAGCTTCAGTCCAGCGGCCGTCGATCAATTCTGCGAGAACTTGTTGACCGGGACTGGCCCAAGATGCGATCGCCTGAGCACGAGTAATTTTAGCGTGAAATTCGATCGTTTCTAGCTGAGCTTGCGCGACTGCAGGCCAATTTTTGCCGGCTTTCCCCTTCGCCACACGCATGACATTTAATGCTGGAGACCACAGGCCGCTTTTCGCCAGTCGCAGCCCATTTTTGTAAGTCTCGTCATTGAAGGCAATTTCTTCTAAAGAAATCGCCGTTAACTGAACTGGGTTGGGCAAAAATTTGCGCGGGCCAATTTGATAAAGGGTAAATTGCGGCTCTAAACCAACTGTTTGGTCGATCGCCAACTGCGGGTTTTCGCCCTTAACAATTTGCTGCCAATTCGGCGGTTGTCCGGCCGCACTCGCCCACTCCAACAGCGGCATTAAATGATTTTGGCTGGGGTTGTAGCGAACGACTTGTCCGTAGGGAATTTTCTTGTCGCCCTGCTTTAGTTGACCGCTGACATTAAACCAAATGCCAGAGGCGGGGGGCTTGCCGTCAAAGCGGCGCAGTTCTGTGAGGGGTAACGACTGATTCGAGGCTTGATTGTCAGATGTAGAGTCAGCTAAAGAAGCAATGACAAAAGATTCCGCAGGGCCTTCTACATTCACAGAACTTGCTAACTGAAAATACTGTTCTTTATCGGAACTGCGATCGGGAAGTTGCACTCGCTTGTACACCCGAAGTTCGACAATTTGACGGCAAGGATTTTTGCAAACTGTAGAAGCCTTAACAGTTCTTTCTACCATCACCGGTAATAGCAAATCGGAAATAGAATTATCGCCGGCTCGATCGACGGGAAGCGGCAGGGGTTCTCCGGTTACGAATCCCAATTTGCGGATGCTGGCTTTGATTTGATCGAGAGTTTGGATCGAATCTCTGCTACCTGTAGGCAGGCGCGACCATTCCGGCACAAATTGAGAGATCAACTTGTTGCCATTGGGATCGACGATGAGCTGATAACTCAGCCAAGCGCCGCCTCCCATCAAAGCTGCACAGCCACCCAAGATGCTGAGGGCTGTCAAATTAGCTATCAGTCTTTTCCAGGGATATCTGGCGCGAGTTCGGGGAGTAGGTATTGGAAGCTGGGACTCTTGAAGATTTTTGGGGCGTCGGGTTTGGCGCCGGCGTCTTGTCGGGGGAGGAGCAACTTTGGGATTTTCTGGGGGTTTGGCTCGATTTTTTGAGGGATTAATTTTGTGTTCCATCATGCCATTTTAGAATTTAGATTTTAGAATTTAGGGTTTAAAATTGCAATAGCCGATCGTACTGCCGACCTATGATATCCCAAGTGTATTGGCTTTCAACGAGCGATCGAGCGCTGACAGAGAGCTCCTGTCTTAGCTGCTGATTTTCAAACAAACTGGCGATCGCCTCAACATACTCCTGAACATTGTTGGCCCGCAAGGCCCTTCTCAGTTGCGGGCCACCATCGACGGCTAAACCCTCCAAACCTCGATCGCTAGCAACCACGGGAGTTCCCGCAGCCATCGCCTCCAAAGTTTTATTTTTAATCCCAAAACCAATCCGCATCGGCACCACACAAACAGCAGCTTGATGCAAATATTCTGCCACCCTTTGCACCCGACCTACTACTTGAATTCCGGGGAGTTCCCCCAAGGCGAGCACTTCCGGGACTGGCGAAGCCCCTACTAAGGTGAGGGTAGCATCCCGATAGCGCTGCTGCAAAGGCGGCAGTATTTGCAAACTCAGAAACCGCGCCGCGTCAATATTGGGCAAATTGTTCATTGCCCCTGCAAAAATTAAGGTGTGTCCTCCCGGATCGATCGACCGGTACGGAAATTGAGTTAAATCCACGCCGTTAGGAATTACATCAATGGGAGGTACAAAAAAATCTTGTTTTCCTCGCACCCGAACCGGAGACAACAGCAATTCTAGAAGTTGCTCTCTGTCTGTGGATGTTGTCGCCACAATGCGGGAGAATTTGGAACAGTAGCGTTTTTCGTAGCGGGCGAGTAGGGGTAAATTTAGTCGATCGCGCAGGGGTTTTTCCGAAGTGCCGGTGGCTAACATTTCCCTGCAAGTTCCCCAAACGGAACTGTGAATGTTTGCCACTGTCAGCACTTTTTGCCGCCATTCTGGACGCACGTAAATCTCGTTAACGCTGTGTTCGCAGGTGACAACATCGCATTTGCCTGCAGTTACTAATTCGTCTGCCCAATTCTGCATTGCTTGGGAGTAGCTTGAGAGTACGTTGGGAGGTGTCCCGGACAACAAAAATCGACTGAATCTGTGGAATTTTCCTATTATTTCAGAGAACCCCCCCTCAGTCCCCCCCTTGTTAAGCGGGGGAGGCAAGAAGCCTTCCTCAAGCCCCGGCTGCACAGTTAGCCCCCCCTTGCCAAGGGGGGGTTGGGGGGGTGCTAGCGGGGAAGCAAAGAAGCCCTCTTCAAGCCCCGGCTGCACAGTTAGCCCCCCCTTGCCAAGGGGGGGAGGAAAGAACCCCCCCTCAATCCCCCCCTTGTTAAGGGGGGGAGGTAAGAATTCTTCCTCAGTCTGCTGGTTAGGCGGGGGAAATAACAGCTCCTGAGTCTCCTGATGGAGTCTTAGCCCCCCCTTGCCAAGGGGGGGTTGGGGGGGTAATCGCGGGTGGGGAAAAACTGCTAATTCTGTGACTTGCCCTCGTAATGCGTCGATTTGTGCGTCGGTGACATCGGGCGATCGCACAGTACCGAGAATTACATCATGCCGCCGGTTCAAGTATTGTAATAAATTAAACGTCCTTACCTGAGTTCCTCCGCGGCTTGGCGGATAGGGAAAAGTCGAGGAAAGCATCAAAATCTTCATGGGATGTGGAATAAACTGAGATGTTGCACCATTCTCAATTACTTGTTTAGGAACAGGCTTTTCGGCCTGTTCCACAAAGAGTGAATTTTATCGCTTCACAGGCCGAAAAGCCTGTTAAGCGAGAATGGTGCAAGATGTGAAATAAATAAAGTTGCCGCTGGCGCGATAAAATTGATCGATCAAACCTTTTTAACAATCTTCGCACCTATGGACGAATTATCTGTCAAGGCGCTGCTGGAAGACTTGAAAAAGCCCGACGAAAGCGTGCGCGATCGCGCAACTACAGAACTCTGGCGCACTTGGTTTAACCAGAAGGGTGACTATGGGATGCAAATTCTCAGGCGATCGCAAGTTTCGTTAGATGCAGGCGATGTTCACCACGCTTTGGATTTGCTGACGAAATTGATTGCGGAAGCGCCGGATTTTGCGGAAGCTTGGAACCGACGTGCGGTACTGCACTATACCCAAGGAAATTATAAAAAGTCGATCGACGACTGCGAAGTTGTTCTCAAACTGAACCCGGTGCATTTTGGGGCTTTGCACGGTCTGGGTTTGTGCTACGCTGCCTTGGGAGAATACATAAATGCTATTCAAGCGTTTCGTCGCGCTTTGGAAATTCAACCTTTTGCTTTGGTGAATCAAAAGTTAATTCTCGAATGTACGGCTCGTTTGAGTTAAAATACATAGGGCATAGGGCATAGGGCATAGGGCATTGGTGGTTCTTTTTTCTGGAGTGAATTGCAAAATTTTTCGACGATTTCAAATCTAAAATAGTATAAATTTGTGCCGAAAATTAGCGTTTGCATTCCTACTTGCAATCGAGTGCATCTACTGGCTTGTGCGATCGCCAGCGTGCTAGATCAAACTTATACAGATTTTGAATTAATTATCTGCGATGACGGTTCTACTGACAGCACTCCTCTGTTGATGTCGGAATTTGTCGATCGCCCGATTCGTTACATTCGCCACCCGCAGAATATCGGCAAGAGTAATAATATGCGATCGGGCTTTGCGGCGGCAAGGGGCGAGTATTTTATCAAGTTTGACGATGACGATCGCCTGAACCCGCAATTTCTAGAGCGGACATCGGCTATTTTAGATAAAGACCCCAGCATCGATTTTGTCAGTACAGATCACTGGGTGATCGACATTAACAATTATATAGACGAAAACCAGACGAAACTCAATTCGCAGCAGTGGGGGCGCACCGAGTTGTCGGCTGGAATTATTGAAGATTTGCTCTCCACAGTTTTTCTGAGACAAAGTTTGCAAATAGGGGCGACTTTGTTTCGGCGCCGCGCCCTGGAAGAAGTCGGATTTCTGCGGCCGAATTTGCAAAATTGCGAAGATAACGATTTGTTTGTGAGACTTGCGATTTCGGGCAAAAAGTGCTATTACTTGCCGGAGCTGTTGATGGAGTATCGAGTTCACGCAGGACAGCAAGGAGTCGATCGGGCAATTCCGTATTTAAGCGATAAATTGCGCTATTTGACCGGCTACGAATTTGATTCCGAGAAGTTGGAAACAGTCAGGATCAAAAGGATTGCAGAAACTCAATTAGCGCTGGGTTTGCGGCTGATTGAGGTGGGTGAAACTGCAAAAGGACGCCTGATGGTGCGGGAGGGAAAGTCTGTTTCTGCGGCGAAAATGTGGGCAGGTTTGGGATTGTCGCTGCTGCCAGTGGAGTTGCGTCCAAAGGCGTTTGAGTTTGTGCGAGAGTTGATCAAATAAGGAATGAGAATTAAATAACTTAGAATGCGTGATGGTTCTTGTGGGATGGGCCTGAAAGCCCGTCCAGAAAGGGCGGGCGGGACGCCCATCCCACTTTCAAGAGTGTAAATTATTTAATTCGCGATCCTAACCATCAATAAGAGTTATTAACTATCAGCAGGGGATAATATATTAATTTATTAGAGTACGGGGTTTTGTTTGGCCTTGAGATTTACTGAGATTTGGCTCGATCGAGAATTTGCCGGCGATTGTTCCGAGAGTCTGCAGCAAAAAATAAAAATTCGATCGGACACGTTTTAGATTAAATTAAGAAATTAAGAAATACTGAAAATTAAGTATTTACGACTTTGACATCGATCGGGCACGACTACAGACCTTTCCTTGGGTCTGCCCTGCTTGTGCTATCTGTGAGGCGATTAGGGAAAACTTTTGCCCTGAGAGTGGGTGAAGGGATCGAAGTCAGCATTGTTAAATTCTATCTATTTTATTAATGCACCACTCATGTCAATCACTAATCGGATTAGTTTCAATAATCTCCAGGGCGACATATTCGGCGGTGTCACGGCTGCCATTGTCTCGCTGCCCCTGGCCCTCGCCTTCGGGGTCGCTTCGGGAATCGGGCCGATCGGGGGACTGTACGGTGCCATTTGCGTTGGCTTCTTTGCGGCGCTGTTTGGCGGCACCCCAACACTGATTTCGGAACCCACGGGGCCGATGACTGTGGTGATGACTGCGATCGTCGCATCCCTCACCGCCAGCAATCCCGAACAAGGGCTAGCAATGGCGTTTACGGTTGTGATGCTGGCGGGGCTGTTTCAAATCATCTTTGGTATTTTCAAGCTAGGGAAATACATCACCCTGATGCCATACAGCGTGATTTCGGGCTTTATGTCGGGAATTGGCGTGATTTTGATCATTCTGCAAATTGCACCGTTTCTGGGTCAAGCCCCTCCCAAGGGCGGTGTTTTGGGCACTTTTATGGCAATTCCGCAGTTGCTGGCAAACGTAAATCCGCCGGAAGCAATTCTCGGTATCTTGACGGTGGCAATTATTTTCCTGATGCCCAAAAAGCTGAAGAAAATCGTACCCCCGCAATTGATAGCGCTGATTGTCGGCACGGTAATTTCCCTGACTGTGTTTCAGGGCGCGGATATTCGCCGGATTGGAGAAATTCCGGTGGGACTGCCTCCCTTGCAATTGCCGACTTTTTCCGCCGGTCAACTCACGGTGATGTTTGTGAATGCGGTGATGCTGGGGATGCTGGGCTGTATCGATACCTTGCTGACGGCGGTGGTGGCGGACAGTCTGACGCGGACTGAGCACAAGTCCGATAAGGAGTTGATCGGTCAAGGAATTGGCAACATCGTATCGGGGATCTGCGGTGGCTTACCGGGGGCCGGGGCAACGATGGGAACTGTGGTCAATATTCAAACAGGCGCGACTTCGGCGCTGTCGGGTTTAACTCGGGCGTTGGTGTTGCTGGTGGTGGTTTTGGGGGCGGCGAAGTTAACTGAACCGATTCCGATGGCGGTGTTGGCGGGGATTGCGCTGAAGGTGGGGATTGATATTCTTGACTGGAGTTTCCTGAAACGATCGCACAAAGTATCTGTTAAGGGTTCCCTGATCATGTACGGGGTACTGTTTTTGACTGTGTTTGTGGATCTGATTGTGGCGGTGGGTGTGGGCGTCTTTATTGCCAATATCCTGACTATCGAACGGTTGAGTAGTTTGCAGTCTGCGGGAGTGAAGCTGATTTCCGATACGGATGATGAGGTACTCATCAGTCAGGAGGAGAAGCAACTTTTGGATCGGGGTAAGGGGCGCGTGTTGCTGTTCTGCTTAAGCGGCCCGATGATTTTTGGGTTGTCGAAGGCGATTTCCCGCGAACACAATGCTATGAAGGATGCGGATGTTTTGGTGATGGATCTGACTGCTGTGCCCATGCTGGGGGTGACGGCTTCGCTGGCGATCGAAAATGCGATTCGCGATGCCTGCGATAAGGGTTTGCAGGTTTACATCGTCGGTGCCAGCGAGAAAATTCAGCAGCGCTTGCAGAAGTTGGGATTGTTGGATCTGATCGCGCCAGAGCATTTCCTGAGCGATCGTACCGCAGCCTTGCGACAAGCCGTCGCTGTGGTTGACAACAAAGGCATCCCCTTGGGAGCGCCTGTGTAACAAGGCGCGAATTCGCCAAAATAGTAGTGGTTTAGCAGGAGTGCCCGTTTTTCCTGCTATTTCTATGGCTCGATCGGCCCTTTCATCTTGTTTCCGGTTGCATCGGTATTGTTCAAGTGTCCAAACAGTCAGTTGTCCCGAAAGCATAATTTTAGCCAACAGCCAACAGCCAACAGCCAACAGTCAACAATCATCTCGCTCGTGCGTGCAGAAATTATCCCAATGATATAGCGGGTAGCCACGGAATATCTGTAATGCCGGGGTCGCAGCCAAGTTGTTTGAGCAGTGTGGTAATTTGCCCTCTATGGTGAGTTTGATGATTGAACATATGTGTCACCAGAACCCAAGTCGGTAGCACGCGGCATTTACCATCTACATTGCTGGTGTACTCAAACGGTTGACTCAACCAGTCAGAATTAAGGTGTCTAGACCATTCTATAATTTGCCGATCCGTTGTCTCCCGTTCGGCTCTCAAAGCCTCAAATTCAGCATACAGTTCTTGACCGATAACGGTACCAGAAAATGGGTGAAGAGTGAAACGACCCATCCATGCTTGGTCACCATACAGTAAGTGATTCAAAGTGCCGTGAATCGACTTAAAAAAGGCACCCATATCCTGTTTGCGCTGTTCATCAGGAATTGCCGATCATACAGAATATATCTTTTGGTTCATCCAGCAATTGTACTCTGCCATTAGCTGGTAGTAGCTACCGTCGTACATACTCAAAACTTAACCACATAGTTTGAACAACTTACATTATACAAATAGGTCTTTCACAATACTCCTGACTCTAATTGGTCTAGATAAATAAACTCAGGAGCTTTAACTCCGGCTTCTTCTCTAATTTTAACCAGTCTAGGCGACTCAAAGAACGCTCTTGCATCTGTTGTTGATGTCCACGCGGAGAAATGAACGATTTTATTGGGTTCATTGTCATACTTCAAGACCTGATAGGAGCGTTCTCCAGCTTCTTTTCGGATGCTTTCAGCACGATCGAATACCTGTTTCCAAGCTTCATAATTTTCTACTTCATGAATAATTAAGACATAGTGCATAGTAATAAATTTTATGGAAACTTTAAGTTGGTGATGCTGCAAATTATAACAGGCGATCGCACATTTTTTTGCCTAAATTGCGATCGCCCCACGTCCAAAATGCAAACCTGTCATCAATGGAAGCGATTTCTTCCTTTTGGTCGCAATGACATACTTATGTATCAAGATTTACGTAACAAATGGTTTGACGCGCAAATTATAGCGGTAAGACTCCATGCACAACGCACCCTAGATATAGAGGTTATGCGTCCAGGACTGTAAAGTAGTAAACAGTACCTGATGTAAATAAGTGTTTCCTAAATATCGTGTCTATATTTTCTGAAATTCCGACTGTGTGGCTGCAAATTTCCCTCGTGGGTATTTGGCTGGGCTTGATTTTACTGGTAGCTGAGGGCTTAAATCGCTTTACTCCTGTAGATCCTGAAGTATCGCGGAAGGTGGTGCACATCGGTACTGGAAATGTGATTTTGCTGGCTTGGTGGCTGGAAATACCCGGTTGGGTGGGGATTTCGGCGGGAATTTTAGCAGGTGCGATCGCCCTAATTTCTTACCAAGTTCCGATTTTGCCCAGTCTTAACAGTATCAACCGGAAGAGTTGGGGGACTTTTTTTTATGCTGTTAGTATCAGCGTTCTTGTAGCTTGGTTTTGGCCGCTACAGCATCAGGAATACGCTGCTTTGGGCATTTTAGTGATGACTTGGGGCGACGGATTGGCTGCTGTCATCGGCCAGAAATACGGCAAACATATTTATCGAGTTGGGGGAATACAGAAGAGTTGGGAAGGTTCTGCAACTATGTATTTGGTGAGTTTTGCTATTAGTAGTTTGATTTTGCTGGCGGTTCAAGGCGCAGTTTGGCAAACTTGGGCTGTGTCTGCTGTTGTAGCTTTGGTTGCTGCTACTTTGGAGTCGGTTTCCAAGCTGGGAATTGACAATCTGACTGTGCCCATTGGCAGTGGGGCGATCGCCTTTTTCCTAAATCAATTTTTAATTGGTAATGTGTAATCTGAATTTCCCCCAGGGGGCTTTGCTGGATACAGGTAAGCTGTTACGCATTTAAATTGGAAACTTGGGACAGGCTAGAAGCCCGTCCCACAAGAGTGTTATTGATTTTTGACACACAGTTTAAATGTAGAACAGCTTATGAATGCAACATTTCGCAATTACTATAAACCAAGTCGGGTGAGTTTTGTTAATTCCAGCGAAAAGATAATTCATACCGTGAATCAGCAACGCCAATTATCAATTTTATAAGTCTCGTTAAAGCAGGCGACGTGCTTGTAAAATTTGTTGTTGCCATTGCTCGAAAGCGGGGATTTTTGAGCGATCGTCTGTTGGAAACATCCCCCTTATTTTCTCCATCAGCTCGATCGCCAGCGGTACGCCAAGCTGCAATTGTTCCAACACATCCCGCTGAGCAAAAACGGTTTCCGGTGTTCCTTCTAAAATTAGTTTTCCTCGATCCATGACAAACACCCAATCAGCCCAGCGGTAGATAAAATCGAGGTCGTGACTTGCTAAAAGGATGGTGGTTCCGGCGCTGTGAATTTGTTGGAGTAAACCGATCAGTTGTCGGGTGTGACTCGGATCGAGATAGGCGGTAGGTTCATCTAACAGCAGCAGTTTGGGCTTGAGAACCATGATATCGGCGATCGACACCCGCTTTTTCTGCCCTAAACTGAGACTGTGAATTGGTTCGCGGGCGAGTTCGCTTAGATCGAATTGGTCGATCGCCTGCTGCACCTGTTGAGCAATTTCGGATTCTCTCAAGCCTAAATTGTACAATCCGTAGGAAATATCTTCTTCTACCGTCGAAGCTACTAATTGATGTTCGGGATTTTGAAAGACGAGTCCGATTTGTTGGCGCAGTTGCATCAAAGATTTGCGATCGTAGCGAAAGGGTTCACCTTGCCAGCTAATGATTCCCTGTTGCGGTTGATACAAGCCATTTGCTAACAGAAAAAATGTGGTTTTGCCACAGCCATTTTGACCGATCAGCCCGCACCGTTTCCCAGCGGGAACTTTGAGATTTAAACCCTGAATTGCCACTCGCGAACCGCAGGGATAGGAGTAGGAAGTGCGATCGAATTCGAGAATCCATTCAGACATATTTGTTATTTGTTATAGCCTTCCAGGCTCTGCCTGGGAATAAATACCCGGAGGCTATGCCTCGAATTACCGATTACCGATGAATGATTACCAATTACCAATTACCGATTTCCATTGTATAGCAATCCTTGCAGGAGTCGTAAACTTTTTACCCCACCCCAACTCTCCCCTTATCTAGGGGAGGGAGTAAGAAATTCACAAATGATTGAGAATTGCTATATTTGTGTCAGCCTCGATCGGATTTTGCCAACTGCCAAAGTTGCATTTCATAACAGAGATGTTGCTCAAAAAGTTGACTTGCCTCCAATCCTTCAACCACCAGCTTCTTGAACCAGCGACGAAATATCCAGCGCAGGAATTTGTGGACGGGGGGAAGTGTAATCGCAATCAAATCCGCAACATAAATCATTGTGTTCAGTCCATAGCGGCGGAAAGTATCGACATACAAATCGATTGTCGGTACAATATGAGCGGAAATATCCTCAGTTTTTACTAAAGTGAATCCAGCTTGCTTTAATGCTGCATGAAGTTCCGTAACAACATGACAATTAGAGAACATTCCCTCTTTATAATTAGCATCAGATCGCAGCATATCAGCCAGCAAAACATAACCACCCTGATTGAGGATTTTGGCGGCACCGTTAGCAATATCAACAGCCGACATATACTGGCTACTTTCGCTAAAGAGAATAAGATCGTAGAAATGGGTTGCTTTGAAGTCTTCAAACCTGGTGAGGTGGAAGATTGCCCGATCGCCCGTACACTTGAGGAAGCGCTGTTGTTGGAAAGGATCGGGTGCGAGCCCTTCCACTGCAAAAGCTCGATCGAGCAAATAAGCCGCATTGCCGCCAATCCCGCAACCCACATCGAGTATCGTATGAGTGCCTTTGGGGATTGCATCTAACAGTTTTACTGTATAAGCTTGCTGAGCGACGCGCAATCGTGCGATCGTGAGTTCGTCAGCGGGTACAGGTAGGGTTTCCCAATAGCCGTAGTGAAGGTAGGGCGAATCTGTCAGGCCCAAATAGTAATTAAGCGCTGCATTTTGGTAGCGAGTTACTTTAGAAATTTCGATAGATTTTGGCTGCGACATTGGGAAAATTTAGTAAGTTTTAGGATTGCGGGCAGAGTTGAAATTCTTCCCAGCGCTTGCATACCTGTTCATAGCACTCAACCGGAGAAATTGCCAACTTTTGCAACAAATTGATATCAATGTTACCGTGGGCGATCGACACAAATATAATTGCTTCCTTGGGCTCGTAGCTATCAATGATTTGGAGCAGATTTAAAACAGTGTTATCCTCTATTTCTAGTTGTTGCAAATAAACAGTTGCCTCCAAGTCCGAAATAAATTGCAGATCGTACTTGATAGTATCTACGCTCCAATTCACAGAACCGTTAATGGGAGTATTGATTTTGCAAGCAACCAAGCCTCGTCCTCGATGCAAAAAACCATTCCAAGCAGTATGTCCGATCGGCAAAATATTCTGATGAATAAACAAGTTTTGCCAGTAGCCAAAACTACCCTGCCAAACACTATCTTCCACTCGCATTTCTTTTCATTTCCATTAAAATAAGATACGCTTCAGAACCCAGCTCGCATTACATCAGCGTTCATCTGTGTTCATCTGCTGATATCTGCGGTTAAAAAACCCCAATTCAATAATTTAAAAAATAATAAACTCACCATCATCCATACCTCGCAGATGAAAAACATGATTGCAAACAAATCGGCGGGCATTCTGACTCAGAGAAGCAAGAATCTCATTACAGTTGCGGGACAGCGCCGGATTCGCACCGAACTTTCCCCCTTGCGTCTGATGTGTGTTTTTCATCAGAGCCGATCGATATACGGGAATATTACCACTATTTGGGATATTTGCCAAAAAACCGTCCGCCTATTCACCAAACTCAATATTTTCATACAAATCCGCCAGCGAAATTTCCACAGCAACAGAGGTTAAACTGAGCCGATCGCCCATACAGCTATATTCCGAAAAAATCCACTTATTCGCATCAGTTTTAGAATATTGCTCGACCTGTAGCCGATACTGGTCGATTAATAAATACTCCTGAAAACTAGGAATACTGCGATAGGCAGCAAACTTTTCATCGCGGTCATAAGCTTTAGTACCTTTAGATAGCACCTCAGCAATCAGCAGCGGATTGGTAATTGTATCCGTCCGTCCAGATTGCAACTCGATCGGGCGCGCTACCACCATCACATCCGGGTAAGTATAATTATTAAGCTGCGGAACCCAAAGCCGCTGATCGGATGCAAAAATACTGTAAGGTTTACCCTTAAGGCCCACCCTCAAAATAGCATTTAAGATGCTCGTAATTTCATTGTGATCCGGTGTGCCGCCAGCCATCAGAACAATCTCCCCATTGATAAATTCATGCCGGTCCTGAGAATTGATTTCCAATTCTAGATATTCCTCAGCGGTGTAGGTTTTGGTTTCAACTTGCGCGATCATACACAACGGTCTCCTTTAATCTACTCATTTCAGTTTATCTTAAAAATCCTTAATTAGAGGGATGATTTGTTATCTTTATTTCGATATTATTTGGATACCGCAGCTTCGGCTACGCATTCCCACGAATAGTCTGAGAAAAAGAAAAAGCCTGTAGGGGCGGGTTCGCCAAAAGCTTTCTCATGGTGCAGACAGGTTAAATAAACCCGCCCCCACCCCACAAACAAGCCCTTTATTAATAAAAATGATGCAAAATATGAGTCCGATCGCACTTAGGAAACTTATATTATGTCCGATCGATCGCGCATAATACATAAGCTGGGGCGGGTTTTTGAGATTGTCGGTTTTTGGCAAATATTGTTGGTGAACCCGCCCCTACAGGAATCATGGTCAATCGACTGGACATGATATTACTTAACAAACTTACCGCAGCGGGACGAAGTTATAGCCAGTGCTTCCTCCTTGTTTAACTTGCACTAAAATCGGCTTACCAGCCCGATCGCCCGCGGGCAAAAACTTCACATCCTCGCTCGATCCTGCTGTCGAAAAATTCGGATTTTTGAGTGCTTGTTGCAATCCGAACCGCGTATTGCTTTGCCGCAAGCCAGCGATGACAGCTTGAGTCGCGTCAAAACTCGTTGCTGTTCGCCAATTCACAATTCCTCCCCAACGCTGGCGGGCATTTTCTGGGAAACGGCTACCGGGATTAGTTTCAGGATGCCAGGGAACGGGCAAAACAAGCCCGTCAACGTCTTTTTGTCCGTCTTTTAAAGTTTGAAAGGTGCAGAGGATAGTGCTGCCGTAGAGTGGCAATTTGCCTCGATTGCTGCGAGCCAGAGAAATGGCACGGTCAATGCGATCGATGTGGGGCGCTACCATCAATCCTTGTGCACCTTTGCTGACAGCATTGGCGATCGCACTTTCCGCATTAAAAGAGGGTAAGGAAAAGTCGCAAACAGTGGGAACTAATTTGCCACCAGCAGCAGTAAGAGATGCCACAAATTCATCTTTAAATGATATGTTATTGGGTGCTTGGGAATCATAACGAATGGCAATATTAGTTTTGCGTTCTGTTTTGACTGCATATTCTGCTAAAGGAGCTGCCATTAAGCTAATATTGGGTACTGTCCGAAAGATGTAGCTGCCAAATCCTGATAGATTATTGGTAAAGCTCGTCTGGCGCTCCTGGTGCGATCGTTGCCGATGTAGATGTAGATGTAGGTCTATTTTAATTTTTGGCATTCAATAAACCGGGAAGGAACTTGTAGGCGTCCAACCAAATTAAGCCGATGGCAATAATAAAAATAATGGGGGTGGGCTGTTGTTTTTGTTAGTATCTTGATACAGAATTTTTTCTATTTATTTTGATACTGTAATTATTCATTCAACTAATGTTCACGTCAATTCATATAATTCATGAATTAAGTTCATAAAAGTCATACAGCACTTTCCAGGTAAGTGATGTACAGAGAAACCGGGTTTCTTGAATCAAACCGGTTTCTGGCGACAAATCCAGAAGAAACCCGGTTTCTGGGGTGTACTTTATAAACCTGGAATCCGCTGTATTTGTAATAGCTGTTGCAACAAGTGCGATCGCCCTTATTCAAATCCGGCCCGCTAAACTAACGAGAATAGGAGAATTATCAACAATATTCCTGGAGGCGCGGGTGTTCAGAAACCGGGTTTTTTGCGAGAATACTTGGTTACAACTCACATCTTGCCTGTTCATAAAAAGATTATTGAGAATGCTGCAATATCTCAGTTACAACCTGCCGATTCTGTAAAAACCCGGTTTCTTTGATTGTGATGCGTAACTCCCGTTGATATTAACCACCGCCACCGTCACCGGCACTAATCGTGAATATAATGCAGGACTTACCCACTCCGACTCCTCGAAACCGGGTTTTTTACGAAAAGACGCGTTAGATCGCAGATTCGGTCAAAAAACCCGGTTTCTGACCCCCATTCGTCCAGGAATAACAATAAATTTAGCCTTGAAATACCGCACTTAACAAAGTTAAAACCGTGCAACCAAACACGGCTTCCAATGTATATCTTCGCGAAGGTTTATAAGGGTAAGAATTCCAAACGCGCAATTCTCCATTAAAGCCGCGCGACGCTAAACTAAGCGAAACTTGACGGTAGTTTTCCAAAGTTCGCTGAAGCAATTGCCCGATTAAAATACTGAAACTCTGCATTCCCCGCTTCCAAGTGCGGTAGCCGCAGCGCGAGTTTTGTGCTATCCAAAGTTCATCGGCGATCGCCAATAAGCTAAAAATAAACCGATACATTAGTAATAGCAGTTCTGTGACTAACTCTGGACAGCGTAATTGTCTGAGAATCTGCAAAATTTCGGTAAATGGCACCGTCAAGAGGATGAAATACATACAGCTTGTCGAGGCGAAGGCGCGGGCAAATAGCAGACTCACTTGGTATATTCCGGTGCGGCTCACATACAGATAAAAAGTGCCGGTACTAATGCCCCAACCTTGCCAAATATCCCACTGAATTTCCTGGATTTGACTTAACTCAACCGCACCCATCGCCAAAGCAGGCAAACTTGTCAGCAAAAACATCAACGGTAGCGACAGCAACCGCAAATACAGTTTCCCCGGAATGCCTGCATAGACGACGATCCAGACGGCCAACCAAAGGCCGATCGACAATTGGACGATCGCCCCAGAAACCAGAGACAGAATTAAAAGGGCGATCGCAAAGGATAACTTGTGAGATGGTGGCAACCCCCGCAAGCGATTTGTATAAGCCAGACTATCAATCTGATGGTTCATTCCGACGGCTATTCATCATCAGATTTTTGTCGCTGCGATCGCCCCTTGTACAGCCCGATCGCATATCCAATTACGCCAGCCCCCAGCGCCGCTTGAGTCGCAAACAGCAAACTTTCAATTTCTCCGCTAGCAGGCTCAAAAAAATGGTTAAACCAAGGTTGATACTCCGGTTGAATTTCCGCAATCGCTTTCTGTGCTTCCCCATCCGATCCGCCGTATTCACCCCGGACAAAAACTAGGGGAATAACGGCAAGCGCGATAACAGCAATTACCAACATCCAATTTTGTTGTGAAGTAGCTTGCTGATTGCTTGTGTTTCTTTTACTCACGGCTTATGACTCCTGTCTCAATAATTTCAAAGTTTCCAACTCCGGCTTCCCGTAAGAATGCAGCCAATTCCAGACCAATAGAGTCAACAATCCCTCACTAATAGCCAGGGGTACTTGAGTGATAGCAAAGATGCCAGCAAACTTGAGAAACGAAGCCATAAAACCGCCGCTTGCTGCCGGAAAAGCTAACGCTAATTGAATCGAAGTCGTCACATAAGTCAGCAAATCTGCCAAAGCCGCCGCACAAAAAATTGCCGCCCGCTGGCTACCAGTTCGCAACAGCAATTGATAGAGAAAATAGGCAGCAAAAGGGCCGACAATTGCCATCGAAAACATATTCGCTCCCAGCGTTGTCAAGCCACCATGCGCTAACAGTAACGTTTGAAACAACAAAACTAAAGCCCCCAGTACAGCCATCACCGAAGGGCCGAACAAAATTGCGCCCAAACCCGTACCCGTCGGGTGAGAACAACTGCCAGTTACCGAGGGAATTTTTAAAGCAGAAAGCACAAAAGTAAACGCACCGGCTAAAGCTAGCAATAGTTTAAGTTCCGGGTGTTCTTTTGTAATACGAGTAATCGATCGCAACCCAAAACCAAAAAAAGGCAACGCCACAATCCACCAAAATGCAGCCCATTGCACCGGCAAAAAACCTTCCGAAATGTGCATAGCTGCGGCGGGCGTTGCCGTGCCCAGGACAATATAACAACTCAAGCCAGCCATCAATCCCAAGCTGACCAATTTCCGATTTCTGGTCTTCACGCTGAACCTCGCAGATGAGACAATGTAAATTAACACATCGGCGGGCATCCTGACTCAGAAAGCGACAAAACTCTCATTACAGTTGCGGGACAGCGCCGGACTTGCACCGAACTTTCCCCCTTTCCTCTAACGGCTGCTCCCCATTAGAACCGACTGGTTAGACATAGTTTAGTCGATCGCGTAAATCTCAGCAAATCTTTTACAAAAATTCATTTAGATTAAATCAGTCGAGATTACCTATCTTCTTCCTTCTATTCTTTCTCTTCCTTCGCGTCCTTCGCGCCTTCGCGGTTCGTTAAACAAATATTCTTTTAGTATTTATCAAGTAGTTTGTAGCCAGATAAACAAGTATCGCCAAACAAGTAAACGCTATAATATTAGTGAGTTTTGAGGAAAGCCGCCATGTTAGATTACAAATTTCCGAGGCACTGGCCCTCAGCCGATGAACTACCAGACTCAGATGAAACGCCTGTGGATAACGAACTGCAAGAACTAATACCAGGCTTGTTAAAAGCAATATTGCTCATACTTTGGGCAGAACGGATGGACTGGTTTTTTGGCATAGATATGGGTATTTATCATCACCCTGACGAACCGCCCATTGTCCCAGATGCTTTCTTAAGTTTAGGAGTAGAACGATTTTACGACGAAGAATTGCGTCCTAGTTACGTGCTGTGGGATGAAAATGTCATGCCACTTTTCGTGCTAGAAGTTGTTTCCCCAACTTATCGCAAGGAATACAGCACAAAATTAGACACTTATCAAGCTCTAGGCGTACTTTATTACGTCATTTATTCTTCCCGCCGCCGCCGTAAACCTCATTTGGAAGTACACAAGTTAGTCAATGGGAAGTACGAGTTACAGCCAGGACATCCTGTTTGGATGCCTGAAATTGGTTTAGGGATTGGTTGTGAAAGGGGAAGTTATTCTGGGGTGACAAGGGAGTGGTTGTATTGGTATGATGCCGATGGAAAACGTTATCTGACTCCTGAAGAACAGGTGAAAGAATCAGCCCAGCGCGCCCAACAGGAATCGCAGCGCGCCGATCGATTGGCCCAACGTTCCGATCGACTAGCTCAGCGATTGCGGGAGTTGGGGATAGATCCTGATAATCTGACCTGATGGCAATCCAAAGCACAACACTGACGCACTCTTGACGCTCAGAAACCGGGTTTTTCAACCGAGATCGATCGTCCTCAACGGAGGATTTTCTGGAAAAAACCCGGTTGCTGCCTCCAGAAATGTGTGAATATTTATCGCAAAAATCAGGAAATATCGAGCTAGATTTGGGAACAACAGAGAGTTGGACGGCAAACATTGAGATGCAGCTCGAAAACATGAAAATCAACAGAGGTTATTAAATAATGGTCATGAATCTGCGTTCTTACGATGTCATCTGTTTTGGTGATGAAGTTCCAGGAGTTCTAGCTGTTATCTCTGCCTCCAGAGAATATTTGCGCCAAACAAAGCGTTATCCGCGAATTCTACTGATGTCTAAAGGAAGCTTGCAAGAAGGAATTGGCGGGCATTTGGTAAGAGGCGGTCTTGCTTATTTAGATAGAAGTCAGATTAGTGAAGAACTTCAACAATCTTTAAAATTAGATACCTTTGGTTCACCCGCGACAATCTATAAAGAATTCTTACAAAAATCCGGTGTCACCGCAATTGCACTTGACCCCCGCAAAGCCAGTGCAGCGCTGAAAGAAATGCTGGTAAAAGCTGGGGCCGATCTCCTCAGCAAAGTAGAAATTAAATCAGTCAGTAAAGAAGGTCAAAAAATTGTCAGTATAACCACCTCTCAAGGCGTAGTTTATGCCGGCAAGCAATTTATTGATGCCACTGTCAATGCCGAATTAGCTCAAGCTGCCGGTGTGAGAAAGCTGAAGGGATTTGAAACATTTGGTCTGCCTAATTCAGAACTTCCAGTCACCCTCGTTTTTGAAACCCAAGGACTCAGTGCAAGAGCACTGAAAGAATTCGATTATATTTATTTACAACGCTTTACCAACCTGGCCGATGCAGAGAGTCAAAAATTTTTGCTGTACGCGGCAGGCAAGGATGCCAAATTAGCAGAAGAACTCCGGCGGGAAATGATCGACACTAGAGGCAATCTCAAAACTCTGTGGGCGGGTAACGATTACATCGATGTTCGCGCGCCGGCTCTGTCTGTAGCTTACCACTCATTTAGAGGAAGAAAACTATCTTTTTCTGAAACTGGCGTAATTTTAGATGAGGGAAATATAGCAATACTTCCAAATGACCGACTTTCGTGGAATGCGCTTTTATTTGCAGTCACAGCCAGCGAAGCCGAAGCCTTAGCTAGAAGCGGGAGCAAACCCACGGCTAATATGCAAAGAGAGATGTTATTTATTACAACTTGGCTGAGGAGTTTGGGGGCTACTTCTGTTACTTATGCCTCAGAACTTTATATCAGACACGCTGGCAATGTGACGGGAGTTGTAGAACCTTTAACTGGCGCACAAATGCTGTTAGGTGGCGTACCTGCTAATGAAGCCCTGGCAACATTTAGCTATCATTTTGATGTACGGGGAGGCATCCAGGGTATTGGCGAGAAAGCAAACAGTCTAGGATGGTTTAAAAGTCTGAGTTTTAAACAGCCTATCTTTAATATTGGCATCCGCCACGCATTAATTAAAAACGTTCCTAACCTGGCAGTAGTCAGTCCGTGTTCTGGATTTGAAGGGTTAGCCTGTTCTGTCGGCAGAATAGTTGAATTCAACGCCGCAGTTGGTCAAGGTGTGGGTATCGCTGCGGTTAATGCTATTCTAAATAACAAAAATCTAGCCGATGTATCTAACAGAGAAGTGAGACAAGTTCTCGCCCAAACAGGCCAGTTACCTAAAATTTTTGGAGTTCCAAATAATGGTGATGGAATGCTATTGGCGCAATTTGAGAATCTTGTCAGTTCGGATGCTATTGCGTAATAGCAATTTCAACAAACAATGCAGCAGTAGGCCCGATCGGGGAACGAAACTCAACACAAAAGTTTTTAGCAAGAAATGAGTGAAACTGGTATTAATATTATTTCCGCTTGGTTTGTAGTGAGGAATGCAAGTCCTCTGCATTTTACAGCATATTCCATTTATATGCGGTACACACAATCTTGTTGTAAGGTGCGCCGCCATCAACAATCTGCAAGTTCCATTGAACCATAGAACAGCGACGCACCCTACATAACTGATTTCGGTAATATTAATTTCGATGCTACCGGATTTGATATAACGACCTGTTCGTCGATCGACTGTATTAGCCTACTTGCTAACAACAAATCCTTACTTCTTCTGCGGGCACTTCGGATGAATGCCCCCCTGCAAACAAATGTAAGCAATTTGACTTTTATCTAAATTCTTAGCCTCCGCAAAATCAACTCCTAGGAATCTACCGGATTTACTACCTGTCGTGGGATTTTGAATAAATTGATCCGAAGCTGCTTTCCCGATAAACACAGCGCCTTTAAAATCCGCTCCCGCTAAATTCGCGCCCCTAAAATCAACCGAACTCACCTCTGCATTCCGAAAATTGGCATCTTGCAACCGAGCATCTTTTAAATTCACGTTGGCGAGTTTAGTCGAAGTCAAATTGGCATTTTGTAAGTTGGCGCCGCTCAAATCAGCACCGGATAAATCAGCGCCTTGCCATTCCGATTTAGACAAATTTGTCAAGGACAACTGAGCGCCTTGAGCCTTCACTTTGCCCAAACGCGCACCTGACAAATCCGCTCGCGACAAATTCGCACTTCCTATATCTGCTCCGGTAAAACGGGCATTTCTTAACATTGCTTCCTGTAAATTGGCTCCAATTAAAATAGCACTGCTGAAATTAGCTGAATTCAAATTGCCGTTTGACAAATTAGCTTTGTTCATGACAGCGCGCACAAAATTAGTCCCGTTCATTACAGCACTGTTCAAAGACGCCCCGGTCAAATTTACTCCTTCCAAATTAGCGCCGCTCAAGTCAGAAATCCAATCGTCAAATGTACCCGGACGCCTGTCTTCGCCGGTGCCGTAAAAGCGAGTTCCCTGCAAGCTGGCATTGGTTAAATTGGCATTTCTCAGCTTAATTCCCGACAAGTCAACTTTGTTTAATACTAAAGTAAACTGAGACGGGCCGGCAGGGCTTTGAGCTAAATCCGTGCGGCTGAGATCCGCGCCGTTGAGTTGGCTGCTATACACTGTGAGAATTTTGCCGATCGCCCTTTGTACTGTTCGCTGGCGGGCGGCCGCTAACTCGCGTTCCGGGGCCTTGCCGCCAAACCGCAGGGAATCGAGGTCGTTGCTGAGGGCTTGATTCAACCGCTGCAACTGGGGCAAAGCTTTCGGGCCGCTACTGACTAAAGCTTGCTGGATCGCGTCCAGCATGGCGCGGTTGTCTTCTTGAGCGAGCAAATCCGCTAGCAGGGGTACGGCGCGGGAGTCTTCCACCGCCCCCAAAGCCAAAATAGCCGATCGCCTGCCGGATGCCCCCAAGGCCGATGTGGGAGACAATTTGCTGACTAAAGCCACAAATAATTCGTCGTTCCGCTGCCGGGAATCTCGCATATTTGCTTGAGTTTGAGTGTAGATGAGAGTCCCGACAAACAAAGTTAAAATCAATCCCGCGCTGCCGACGGTAACTATCACTAAAGTCGTGCCAGGGTGTTGGCGCATCCAATTCCACAAACTGGCATTTGCTTTCAGGCCGCTTTGTGGAGTCACAACCAAAGCCGCAATCTGCGCGTCTTCCTCAGTCCAATCTGGACTCTTGACAGGATTGTCAGACAGTTGATTCGATCGAGCGTTGACCACCAAAGTATTGGCGAGGCGATCGTGTCCCGCTTGCCGTTTGTAGCGCCACGCAAAAGCCCCGTCTGCGAGCACTCCCAAGCCGCTGAGTCCCCCTAAAATCAGCAAATCTGGAAACGCACCGCTCAAGCGCCAAATGCCGTAAGCGACGCCCAGAGGCACTCCCCAGCGCCCCAAACTTTCGCGAATTAGCACTTGCCCAAAACCCGGAGGAGTACCCGACGCGGTGACAACTTTGACGCCGAACCAGCGTTTGGGGATAGTTTGACCTGTTCTGGCGAGCAAAAACAGTTGCCACCCCGCTAAAACTGCAGGTGCCAGCAGTGCCCCCGACCAGAATAGATTAGTTAGGTGTGCGACTCTGGGGCTGCGATCGCGCATCGGTATGCCCAAAGTACGGGCGACAGTTTCGGATGCTGCTGCTACTGAGGAATTGAGTGGCGCTGTTTGAGATTCATTGTTGACCAATGCCCCGATACTGAAGGGAACGAGGGCGCTGGCCGCAATTAACGAAATTTCCACTGCCCAAGCGCCGCACCTGCGAACCAGCAGTGGCATTTGCTTGGATTGTGTTTGCCAAGACGGATCGGGTTGATTGATGCCGCTGGGCGCGGTGGGGTTAGCCATATTTAGAAATTCCTATTATTTGTCGTTATTTGAGGACTGGGGGGAAATTGCCAATTTATACGCTATGTAGATTAGCACTCCGAGAACGGCAAGAGTCATCAGCGCTGAAATTAGCTGTACGATGCTATTGAAGACTGTCAGGACAATTATCGATGCCAAGGCAAAGGCTGCCACCTGCCCGGGTTTGGGGAGTCTTTGAAACTTGTCGAGTAATTGATTGTAGAAGGTTCCGACGGCTTGATAGCTGTCTGAATTTTGTGTGATGAGCGGCGATCGTTCTACTTTAGCTTTTAGTTCTCCGATCGCTTGCTGCCAATTGAAGTTATTTTGAGGATTCATAAAAAAATTCGGAAGTTATTTTAGATTAATGTGTTTGGAACTGCCATTATCCCCTACCGTCAAAGAACTATAACCAAATGCCATTGTGTGAGGAAACATGAAGATCCATTATCCGGGCGATCGCGGCAAACTGTGGTTTAGCTCGATCGTGACCCTAGCCTTGGCAATGATTTTAGCGGATGCCGGTGCCCTTCGGAGCCAACCGCTGCAAATTGCTCCGGGATTTCCCGAACCGCTGCGAGTTTCTGGAGTTTCCGGCGGCCCGAACAATAGCGGCGACTGCGGTTTTGTGTCCCAAGGGCCGAACCACGTCATCGAAGTAACGCAGGATTTGCCTTACTGGCGGATTGCAGTACAAACCGCTGGAGCTCCGAGTTTGATGGTTCAGGGGCCGAGGGGGCGTTTCTGCGTCCTACCGGCGAATGCTGCTGCGGGGAATGTAGAATTTTCCGGTTACGGGGACAAGGGGACTTATGTTATTTTTGTGGGCGATCGAGCTCAAGGTCAACACCCTTACTCTCTCTCTATTTCCCAAAAGCGAAATTAACTATACAACGGGATTTGGACGCTTGCTGTGAGAAAATTGCTTTTTGGCGATCGTAAATCGCCGGAGTTCTGACAGCAAGTGCGGGGAATACCGATTTCATATCAATTTTGTATTTGTTCTCTAACCCACTTGCGAAACAATCTGAGAGTTTGACTCGTGCCCGCTGTTTGGCTTTGTTCGCAATATTGAGAAATTGCTGCAATAATTGGCAGATTGGGAAAAGTCGGACTAATTTCAGATTCAACATATTTCCCATCTTGAAGCACATTAATCTGAAGCTCGTTATTTTCATAGCGCCATATTTCAGGTACTCCCAGCGCCTCGTAAGCGTCCAGTTGAGTTTGCGAAGTTAGATCCACTTCAATTGCTAAGTCAGGCGGAGGATCGACACTTAAGTCGATGCGCTTTTTACCAATCATTAGAGCATAATTTTGAATGTAAAAGCAGTTGTCAGGTTCAATTCCTTGTAACATACTTTTTCGTTTGAAAGTGGTCGAACCAAAACATTCTCGATCGATTTCAAGTTCTTCGAGTAAGATTTTCACCATATCGCCAATAATTTCCTTATTGAATTCATGTTCTGGCAGTGGCATCCTAATCTCCAAAGTTCCTTGACTGTAAGCTATTCTAGAGGCACGGTGTTCTCCCAACTCTTCTAAAATTGCCTCAAATTCCTGCCAGTTGACATCATGAAACAGCACTCTCTGCCCTGGGGGTACACTGATTTGCCTTAATTGCAGCGTTACCATCTCAACCTCCGATTTATTTAACTTTATTATAACTGATGCAATTTTGTAACTTTATGGTGCGTAGTGCGCCCCTGACTGATAAATAGCACCAAAAATTGAGCCCTCTAATCCGCATTTTTTTGCAGGTTGTACAGTTCCTTAAACTTGCGCTGCTGCTCGTTGTGGTCTACGATCGGAGAGGGATAATGAAGAAGTCGGCGTTCTAAAGGCGAAATATTTCCGGTTAGCAAAAGTTTAGTATCAACGCGGCGCAATTCTGGAACCCAGTGCCGAATATATTCCCCCTCCGGGTCGAATTTTTGAGCTTGACTGGCGGGATTGAATATTCGCAAAGGTTTCGGATCCATGCCGCTGGATGCGCTCCACTGCCAACCGCCGTTGTTAGCAGAAAGGTCGCCATCTATCAATTTTTGCATGAAGTATTTTTCGCCCCACTGCCAGTTAATAATTAAGTCTTTGGTGAGGAAACTGGCGACTATCATGCGGCAGCGATTGTGCATCCAACCTGTCTGATTTAACTGCCGCATTGCTGCATCGATAATAGGATAGCCTGTTTTGCCTTTACACCAAGCTTGAAAGAGCTTTTCATCGTTCTCCCAAGGAAAGTCTTTGAATGCTTGACGGTAGGGGCCGTCTGCTAATTCTGGGAAATTATACATGGCGTGTTGGTAAAATTCCCGCCACGCTATTTCCTGTTGCCAAGTGCGGATGCTTGTGCGCGCTTCTTCACTGCGGCAAGTTTCCATTACTATCTGGGTAGCTTGCCAAACAGTGCGGATGCCAATTGCACCAAATTTGAGGGCGGCGCTGAGTTGCGATGTGCCGTTAGTTGCGGGGAAATTGCGCTGTTCTTGATATTCGTAAATTGCCCGATCGCAAAATTCTTCTAATTTTTGTTGCGCTGCATCTTCTCCGGGTTCTATTACTAATGGATTTTCCCAAATAAATCCCAAACTAGAGGCAGTTGGCAGTGTTTCAAGGACACCTGCTTGGTTGGCGACTTCTTGTTCTTCTGCGGTTAATCCGGTCATTAATTCCAGATAAGTTATCGGCAGTGTCTCTACTGGTTGGGCTTTGGGCTTACTGTTCCATTTTTTCCAAAATGGTGTATAAACTGTGTAGGGAGTCCCTGTACCGCTGCGAATTTCATCTGGGGCGTGCAGGAGTTGATCCCAGAAATTTTGAACTTGAATTCCTGCTTGTTCGAGGGCGTTGGATACGGCCAGATCGCGCTGTTTGGCGTAGGGTTCTACATCCCAGTTCCAAAATACTGCTTTGGCATTTATAGCTGTCGCTAATTTCGGTATTCCTAGGATGGGGTCATCTTGAATTATCAGCAATTGGCTGCCGGCTTCCCTGTAACGCGAGGAGAGTTTTTGCAAGCAGCCGATCAGGTATGTGACTCTGGCTGGCGCTACGTCATCGCGATTTAGGATATTGCGGTCGAGACAAAAAATTCCGACAACTTTCGGGCTTTGCTGGCGCGCTGCTTCCAGTCCGATGTTGTCAGAAATACGCAAGTCGCGGCGGTGCCAAAATAAAATTAGATTGGATATATCAGACATTCGATTTTAGATTTTAGATTTTAGATTTTAGATTTTACAGTCCCGGACACGCGCGGGGTCAAAAACCCGGTTTCTAAGTTGACATTTATTGGTTTGATGCACGATTTTTATCAGAAACCGGTTTTTTTCGTCAGTCCTATTTAAGGATCGTCAATTAAATAAGTTCCCTTTTTTCTTCTTGTGGGATGGGCGTCCCGCCCGTCCACTCATGACGGGCGGGACGCCCATCCCACAACAGTCAAGAAAAGGGGATTTTATTTAATTATCATACCAAACTCAAAAAGGGACGCGCTAAGAAAAAGCTAGAAATAGATTTTGCATCAATTGGTTCCCCAGCTAAGATAGCTTTTTCTAATTCTTCTGGAGTGAATAGAACTGTTTCAATGTCTTCATCATCATCTTGTGCTGGCGGCTGTTCCAGTTTTTCCAAATCTCGGGCTAAGAAAGCATAAATGATTTCGTCGGAATAACCGGGGGCGAGAAAAAATTGCCCTAACTTCTGCCATTTTCCGGCGCGATATCCGGTTTCTTCTTCGATTTCGCGTTTGATAGTTTCGGCGGGATTTTCATTGATTTCTACCGTACCAGCGGGAAATTCTAAAATTCGCCCTTTTGTGGCAAAGCGATATTGGCGTACCAAGACGAGTTTACCTTCGGGTGTGACGGGAACTGCAAGTGCTCCGCCTGGGTGGCGAATACATTCCCACTCGCCTTCGGAACCGTTGGGAAGACGGAGGGTGGCTACGTCAAAGTTGAATTTGCGCCCTTGGTAAAATAGGCGCTGTTTGAGGAGTTGGGGTAGTTCTTGACCGATCGACATAAGCGACAAGCGAATAATGTTAGAGTGCACTGATTTAAGACATCATAGGCGATCTTATAGGATTTTAGATTTTAGATTTTGGATTTTAGATTGGGAATGACTGATAAATATCACAGTTTGGAGCTTACCTAGGGTTGCATTTTTTTTAACTGGTACCCTCGGTGAATTTTGCTCACTTTTTACAGTTGCAATTTTTGCACTCCCGAACAGTCTGCGGTTTGCAGGAGTTGGGCGATCGTACTTTTCGTCACCGGATGCACCCAATCCGGGGCAATTTCTGCTAAAGGTACTAATACAAAAGCTCTTTCGGTCATCCGGGGATGAGGTAGAGTCAGTGTCGGAGTTTCTAGGATTAAATTGTCGTACAGCAGCAAATCTAGGTCGAGGGTTCTCGGCCCCCATTTTTCTAGGCGAATTCGATTAAATTTTATCTCGATTTCTAATAATTTTGCTAGTAATTGTTCGGGTTCTAGTGCAACTTCTAGGATGGCACAGGCGTTGATGTAATCGGGTTGCGGGGGCCCGACGGGGGCGGTTTGATACCAGCTTGAATGGGATTTTACTGCTATTCCTGGGGTGTTGTTGAGGGTTGCGATCGCGAAGGAGAGTGTGGCTAGGGAGTCGCCTAAGTTGCTACCGAGGGCGATCGCGCATTTTGTTAATTTCATTGCAGGAAGAGGGAAGTTCGGTAACGGATTTTATAACGGATTTAACGGATTGAATTCAGGGGGAAAACCCGACTCTACAAAATATTATCAGTCTTGGATGCAGGCGCAGTCAGAAACCGGGTTTTTTACGTAAATACTTCGGAGGCAGCCCGCAGATTAAGTAAAAAACCCGGTTTCTTTAGTCTTAATGCGTCGTCAGTCCTGAGTTTTTTAATCACAGCTTAATAGGCTGTTAAGTTTTCTTGATTATCATTGACAAGTGTCAGCATTTAGTTTAAAAAATAATGAGTTTGCACCGACGCTTATTTTCAGCCGGGATTTTGGCAACGGTCATTTTTACCGCAAATATATCAGTATCTTTAGCAGAAACGAAGGAAAGCTATCTTACGCTAGATGCGGACGGCAGTCAATCTTTTGGGAGTTTGGTACAGCAGGCGGAAGATTTAGCCGCATTGTCGATCGCCCGCGAGTTTCAAGAAAATCCGGCATTAACAGAAGTTACAGTCATTATTACAGCCGATCGCAGCCGACAAAGAGTTCCAGTTTTGCGATCGAGAGTATCCCGCCGCAACTGGCAACAAGATGCGAGAATCGAACAGTGGACTAGATATTTTGCGGATGCTCAATTGCTGCTGGGATTCAGAAACGGCAATATTTCGTCCGCAAATTCTGGGTCTTCGCAAGTGATTAATGTACCTGCGCCCAGTCGATCGACATTCCGAGAAAACGATCCGGGTTTTCGAGATGATTGAAATCGGGCATCGGCCAAACAGGGCAGTGGTAGCAAACAACAAATAACAAACAACCAATAACCAATTATTAACCCAAATATAATCCCACTTTAATTAACCTTCAGGTTAACTCCCCTTAATTTAACAGTGATAGAGTTTCATACGGAATCATCAGATTAGGGAAGTTGGTTTGAAAAGGAATTTATGTCTAAAATAACTCGCCGACAACTGCTAATTTTCTTCGGCAGCAGTGCAGCTACCACTGTGCTTGCCCCTCAAGTAACTAAAACACTATTCGGCATCAATTCCACCTCGGCCGAAGCTGTAGTCCCGCTATCTTTCACTCCGTTAAGACTTCCCCACCCGCTGCCGATTTATCGAGAATTGCCCAGCTTTATGCCGACGGGCTTAAACGGACAGGGAACCGTGATGGCTGCCTCACAGGATACTAAATTAAGGAGTTACAGCATTGTTGACGATGTGGTTGTGCCGCCGGAATACGAACGTTATGTGATTGTCCGCTGGGGCGATCGAGTTTTCCCCAATCTGGCAGACTATTTCGGCTACAACTGCGACTACACCGCCTTTCTACCCCTTCGCGGCAGCAATGACGACGGTTATCTCTGGGTTAACCACGAGTATGTAGGTTTCCCGATGTCGAAACTGGCACCAGATACCCCGTCAGATGTGGCATCATTTCCAACAACCGAGCGCGCCGTCCTCGGTATAGACTTATCGGAAAAGAATCAGGCTACCCTTGGCGAATTCCTCTACAATCTCGGCGGTTCGATCGTCCGCATCACCAAACAAGCCAACGGCAGATTTAGGGCGATCGCCGGCGACCCCCTCAACCGCCGCATTCACGGACTTTCCGGCCTCGGAATCAACAGCCAGCGTACCGACAAATACAAAGATGTCACCTCCTGGGGAACCAGACAAGGGGACGACAACTACCTCATCGGCACGGGCCCTGCAGCTACCCAAGTCTTCGCGCAAGTCAACACCGACGGACTCGGCAACCGCATCATCGGTACAGCCTACAACTGTTCCGGCGCCACAACCCCTTGGGGAACAATCCTCTCCGCCGAAGAAAACTTCCAAGGTAGCGAACTATTCTTCGTGGGAGTTCAGGAAAACATCAAACCCAACGGCGGCCAAACGGGCTACGCCAAGGGCACTATCGGTGAGGAATTCGGCTTAGTCGGCGAAAAATACGGCTGGATGGTAGAAGTCGATCCCCAAGATCCGAGTTTCCGCCCCCGGAAGCACACATGGTTGGGCCGTTTCCGCCACGAAAACGTCGGGATTCGCGCTGAAGCAGGCCGCAAGTTAATAGGGTACATGGGGGACGATCGGCGCGGCGGACACACCTGGAAATTTGTCAGCAACGGTACTGTCACCAATCCCGCAGATAAAAACAACAGCCGATTGTTTGAAGATGGGGTTTTGTACGTGGCCCAATATAACCGCAACGGTACTGGAAGATGGCTGCCACTGACATTAAATGCCCCGACCAATCCGGTGCGTCCTTCTAAAGTTGGCGAGGCGGAATTAGCAAGTTTTGGCAAAGCTCAAAGAGATGCAAATACTCGCTTGCCCAAACGCGCCGGAATTGCTGGTCAAACCGAAGACGGCGGTTCTTTTGTAGTAGATACAACTAATGAAGGAACAGCACTTCCGGGCTACCAAAATAAAACTCTGGCTAATTTCTACAGCAGCCAAGGTGCGGCTTTAGTTGATGCTTTCTTAGCTGCTAATTTGATAGGCGGCACTCCGACGGCGCGGCCGGAAGATTTGGAAGTTAATCCTACTACTAAGGAAGTTTTTATTGCTTATACTGACGCAGCACCCGGAAGCGACGGCTATCCAGATTCTCGCATTTTTACTGTTGCTAAATACGGTAGCGCCGTCAACAGCACTCAGCAGTCGGGAGGACTTTACAAAATAATTGAAGACAGTCCCGACGGTGCAGGTTTGACGTTCCGCTGGCAGCGTTTGGCTCAAGGCGGAGAAGCGGGTGCGGTAGCTGGGGCGGGATTTGCTAGTGTAGACAATTTGGCTTTTGACACTCAAGGCAATGTTTGGGGCGTCACTGATATGTCTACGAGCACGCACAACGGTTTTGATGTCGGTGCGGCTGGAAAGCCAACGACGATCGACCACAAGAAGACTGGAAATGTGTCAGAGTTTACTGGAGTTTTCGGCAACAATTGGCTGTTTTATATTCCGACTTCGGGGCCGAATGCAGGAACAGTAATTCCGTTTGCTTACGGGCCGAATCGGTGCGAAATGACGGGGCCGACTTTTATCGGAGATACGCTGTTGCTTGCGGTGCAGCATCCGGGGGAAGATTGCCCGATCGATGACGGTACTGTACTGAGTCGGCAAATTGAAATGTTGGATTTGAACGGTGCTGTTTTTAATCAGACTCGGAGTGTGTCTCGCGGCAGTTTGTGGCCGAGTAATATTGAGAATGATTCGCGCAGATCGCCGATGCCGTCGGTGATTGGGATACGTCGGGTGCGATCGACTCCAACGGGTCAGTTTGTTTAAATAGGACTTACGCATCGGGGCCGGTGAAACCGGGTTTTTTACGAAAATACTTTGTTGCAGTCGGCAGATTTGGTAAAAAACCCGGTTTCTTTTGTCGATTGCGTAAATCCTGGTTAAGTAAGCTCATTTCAAAAAACTGAACACCCAAAGCCCCGACTTTGCTGAAGAAGTCGGGGCTTTGAAATATTAGCACCGCACAAATGGTAAGGTGCGTCGCCACCCGTCAATCTGCAAGTTCCATTTCTCATCTGGTAGCGACGCACCCTACAAATTAGTACCGCACAAATACGAGACTAAGAAAATTGTACTTGGCGATATAAATTGGCGATCGCAATTTCTAGATTCACCGATTCAAGTTGCAAGGAATCGCCTAAACCATACTCGGAGAGAACCCATTCCCCCTGTTGATTGCGCCGAAATATCTCTACTCCTGGCTGTTCAACTTGCACCAAGACATACTCTTGCAGTGTTGAAAATTGGCGGTATTTAGCAAATTTAATACCGCGATCTGCTGCTTCTGTGGAAGGCGATAAAACTTCGATAATTAAGGAAGGAAACTGCACTAATTGCGGATCGTTATCATGCTCATCACAAGTTACTACAACATCAGGATAAAAATACTTTTGCCCTGGTTCCACTTGGACTTTTACATCTGCGATGTACACCTCGCAAGGGCGATCGACAAGGGCATCATCCAGGAGCTTAGAGAAGTTGAAGGCAATTCGATTGTGATTGCGGGTGCCGCCACTCATGGCGACGACTTCGCCATCCCAATACTCGTAACGTTCTTCTTGGGTGGGTTCCCAAGTCAGGTATTCCTCTGCACTCATCGATGGGCGATCGGGTAAGGCAACCATAATGCGATCGGGAATGAAGTATGTTTCTATAATAGCTTGAAGAAAAGGGCGATCGTTCGATTTTGGATTTGAGATTTTGGATTTGGGATTTTGGTTAGAACTCATTGTTGTCCCTTCACGCTATTTCTTTGCTAACTTTCTCCTGCACCCACAAATTTAAAAGCGTTTCTGGAGAAACACCTTGACGTTTAGCTATCGAACGAATTTGCTCTGATAAAGTTACTTCAACACGATAATATGTTATCTCGGATTGAAGATTTACTGAAAACTCAGCAGCATCAGTTTCCTCCCAATAATCTGCCAGATCGCGATCGTCCCAAAACTCACCTATTTGCTGATAAGATTCAGCTTCTGAGATAGCAGTTTTACGTTTTCTGGTATTTTCTTCGTTCAGCATTTGTCATGTCCCGTGCAGATAAAATTAATGCTTGCCTATCTTCTTTATAAACAAAGAAAACAATCAAGTAGCGTCCGGCATCAGTTTGTCCCAAAGCAGCGTAAACATTTTCCCCCTGGCGATGCCCTTTTTCGACAAAGCGGAAAACTGCAAAGTTCTCAAAGACTTCTCTAACTTCTTGTGGGCTAACAGAATGTTTGCGAGCTAGTTTTTCAACGATATCCTCTAGCCAGATAAAGCCTGTGATTTCCACTTGATTTATATGTCCTTATCACTGCTCACTTTTAGTGTATCATAGAATGCAAGCAATGGTTGTATCAATTACATCGAGGCGATGGCGACTTTGGCCGCTCATGGCGACGACTTCGCCATCCCAATACTCGTAGCGTTCCTCTTGGGTGGGTTCCCAAGCCAGGTATTCTTCTGCACTCATCGATGGGCGATCGGGTAAGGCAACCATAATGCGATCGAGAATCAAGTATGTTTCTATAATAGCTTGAAGAAAAAGCGATTAAAAGGGCGGGTTTTTGAGATTGGAGATTGTTGGCAGATATTTTTCGTCAGGGGAGCCCCTACCGTATTAGGAGTAATCTACCGGAGATGATATCAGAGGTTTTGATTTCTGTGATTTAGATATTCCTCAAGCCTGCTGAGTCTGACGGGTTGTCAGCCCGTCAGGAACTAAATTTTTCATGTAAGTCACTGTAATTGATTAAGTGCGATCGTACCAACTTTGCAGCGCCAAGCGGTGAACTTCCCGCCAACTAATATTTTTAAGTCGGGCAATTTCCGCGCAATCTTCGTATTCCGGCTGTACGTTAACAATCGTTTGTCCAGACTTCGCAAGTTTTATCTTGATTTCGCCGTATTCTGTTTTAACTGTCTGGATTTCTCGGTGCAAAATAGTTCTTTGTTGAGTCGATCGCCTAATTCCCAAAGTAGTCGTTTCGCGAAAGATAACTGCTTCGCAAGCATCCTGAAATTCGGGATGACAAATCGCAGTTAACAAAACCCCCAGCCGCGACTTTTTCATCACAATTGGCGCAGTAAAAACATCCAGAGCTCCGGCGGCAAACAAAGCATCAAAAACATAGCCGATCGCCTGCGGACTCAAATCATCAATTTGCGTTTCCAGTACACAGATTGTTTCTTGGGAATTGGCGATCGGTAATTGGTTAAATTCTTGCTTCTTCCCTCTTCCATCCGTTACATCTTGTACAGTGCTCGTTGCCGAACTTCCCTCTGACTTCTCCCCAATCCAGAGGCGCAAAATATTAGGAATTGCCAGGTTTCGAGAACCTGCACCCAAACCGATCGCCTGAATTTGCATCGACGGCGGCGGGCCGAAACCGGAGGCGAAAGTACAGGCGATCGCAGTTCCCGTAGGCGTGCACAATTCGCGATCGATCCCGTTGCTGTAAACCGGCACTCGGTGCGTTTCCCACAACCGCATCACCGCCGGCGTCGGCACCGCTAACTTACCGTGGGCAGCCTTCACCGTACCGCCACCAGTCGGCATCGCCGAAAAGTAAAATTCGTCAATATCCAACCAATCCAAACCCAAACAAGTACCGACAATATCAACAATTGCATCCGTCGCCCCCACCTCGTGAAAGTGAACCTCGCTTGCGGGGATACCGTGTACGGCACCTTCTGCCTCTGCTAATTTGCCAAATACGGCCAAACTCCAGGCTTCCACGCGCGGAGGCAATTTTGCAGAGACGATGATTTGCTCAATTTCGGGCAAATGGCGGTGATGAGTGTGGCTAATTTCGGCATCTGCTTCGCCGTGACTGTGAGAATGTTCTTCCCCGTGATGGTGGTGGTGGCGGCGGGCATCAAAAGTCGGGGATTCCGTTTCCGAGGGATCGGGTTCGGTAGCGGGATTTTCTGGTTTTAACGACAAATCCGCAGCTAAATCGACATAAAATTTAGTTGCTTGTTGAGTATTCCGGTGGACTAATTCCGCCCGCAACTGGTACTCTGTCGAAATGCCGAGCAAATTGAGTTTTTCGATTAGGTATTCTAAAGGAACGCCAGCGTGGACGAGAGCTCCGATGCACATATCGCCAGCAATGCCGGTCGGACAGTCAAAATAAGCTATTTTATTCATTATTAACAATTAATTTTCAGCATTGATTGTTTCATTCGATATTTCGATCGCCCACTTAGCCTGCAATATCTTAACATGGCAACTATTTACGAAGTGCATCCAGTTGCACCCCAAAGAGACCGGATAGAGAAAATTAACAAAGCTCTAAAAGATGGGGCCGTGATGCTTTATCCGACAGATACAGTTTACGCGATCGGCTGCGATCTCAACTCCAAGTCGGCAGTAGAACGAGTCCGCCAGATCAAGCAACTCTCCAATGATAAGCCTTTAACGTTCCTGTGTTCCTCTCTGTCAAATATCACCGACTATGCTGTCGTCAGCGATGAAGCATACAGAACTATCAAGCGGTTAATACCCGGGCCTTATACATTTTTGTTGCCAGCCACAAAATTAGTGCCGCGGTTGGTAATGAACCCAAAACGGAAAACCACTGGAATTCGCGTTCCCGACCAGCGGCTTTGTTTTACACTGTTGGAAGCCTTGGGAAATCCAATTATTTCCACATCCGCTCACATTACCACGGATGATGAAGGTGCAGCACCAGTCCCTGCATATAAAGCAGAAAGTTTTGGCAAAGCTGAACTTTTTGACTGTTTTTCAAAGTTAGTGGATGTGATTGTCGATGACGGTTCCGATCCGGGATATCAAGTTTCTACCATTCTCGATTTGACAGCAAGCGAACCGATTGTTGTTCGCCGCGGTTTGGGTGCGGAAGCTGTCGCCGTTTGGGAAGATTAAAATTTGAAGATGCTTTCGCTTCTCTAACAGTCCGCCGGGGGTTCAAAACCCCCGTCGAGAGAGCGAAAGTCCTCTCAAAGAGGACTGTTAAATATAGCGGTTATGGTATTGAATTTAATAGACCTCTTGCAAAAATAGCTGGGACGGGCTCTCCGGCCCATCCCACAAAAAGTTTTTTCTCTTGTGGGATGGGCCGGAGAGCCCGTCCTAAAATTTGCTTAAAAGGACTTTTGCAAGAAGTCTAATTAAGCTCTGTCCTATATTTTAAAGGATTGACAATTATCAGAGGAGCAATTGCTATCAGTAGATATTAGATATTATTTCTATTTGAACTCATCGCAACTTATGTTATTCCTCCCTAATTTACACAGTCGTCTTAAGACGACTTCAGCTATGAGCCAGGGAATTAATTCCCTGGCGGCCTGTCGGAATCGCCAGCTAACAAACCTGCGGAAAAAACCTAAGCCTCTACCTTAACTCCTTTCCAAAAAGCAATATATCCGGCAATATTTTTAGCAGCATCTTTTGGAGTAGGATAGTACCAAGCAGCATCTTTATTAACTTGTCCGCCGACTTCGACATTGTAGTAACTAGCAACACCTTTCCAACCGCAAGTAGTGTGAGTGCTGCTGTCTTTGAAATACTCACGGTTGATGGCATCGGCGGGGAAATAATAGTTGTTGTCTACAATTTCGCACTTGTCGCTCTCGGCCAAAACGGCACCATTCCAAATTGCTTTCGGCATCAGTTTTTCTGCTTAAATTGAGATTCTCAATTATTGTAACTGTATTTGTGCTCAAAAGGCATAGAATAGTTGAGAAGCTCACAACCAACTACTGCAAATGCCAGCGTCTCATCCGCCAATATCTTCTGTGCCGCTGTCCCTGGAACAAGCACTCAAACATTTTTTTGGCTATGACTCTTTCCGCCCGGGACAGCAGGAAATTGTCGAAGCTGCTTTACAAAAACGGGATATGATGATTGTCATGCCGACGGGCGGTGGCAAGTCTTTGTGTTTTCAATTACCGGCACTGTTGAAACCGGGATTGACAGTGGTGGTTTCGCCGTTAATTGCTCTGATGCAAGACCAGGTGGAGGCTTTGCAGGATAATGGAATTGGGGCGACTTTTCTCAACAGCACTTTGAGCTCTCAGGAAACCCGATCGCGCGAAACAGCAATTCTCGAAGGTAAGATTAAATTGCTCTATGTTGCACCCGAACGCTTGCTGGGCGAGAGATTTTTACCGTTTTTAGATATAGTAGCAAATAAGTTAGGAATTTCGGCATTTGCGATCGACGAAGCCCACTGCGTTTCGGAATGGGGGCACGACTTTCGACCAGAATACAGGCAAATGCAGCGAGTGCGCGATCGATATCCCGACATTCCCATTATGGCACTAACCGCCACCGCCACCGAGCGCGTCCGCCAAGACATCATCCAGCAGCTAACTCTGCGAAATCCCTACATCCACGTCGCCAGCTTCAACCGCCCCAATTTATACTACGAAGTTCGCCCCAAAACCAAACACAGTTTTGCCGAAGTTTTGCAAATCATCCAAAAAAAAGGCGGTTCGGGAATAATCTACTGTCTCAGCCGCAAAAAAGTTGACGAAGTTGCCTATAAATTGCAACAAAGTGGCATCCAAGCCTTACCATACCACGCCGGCATGAGCGATGTCGATCGCGCCACCAATCAAACCCGCTTCATTCGCGACGACGTGCAAGTAATGGTAGCGACAATAGCCTTCGGTATGGGCATTAACAAACCCGACGTGCGGTTTGTAATTCACTACGACTTACCCAAGAATCTAGAAGGATACTATCAAGAATCCGGCCGCGCAGGCCGAGACAACGAACCCGCCCATTGCAGCTTATTTTTCGGCTACGGCGATGTCAAAATGATCGACTACATCATCGAGCAAAAACCTGACCCACAAGAACAACGAATTGCCCGCCAGCAGTTGCGCCGAGTAATCAACTATGCAGAATCTACCGAGTGCCGCCGCACAATCCAGTTAAGTTATTTTGGCGATTCCTTTCCCGGAAACTGCGGTACTTGCGATAACTGTTGCAACCAAAAACCCGTAGAAGATTGGACGATTGAGGCAATGAAATTTCTTTCTTGCGTCGCCAGATGCCAAGAAAAATTCGGCATGAATCACATTATTGACGTGCTGCGCGGTTCAAAAAATCAAAAAGTATTGCAATACCAGCACCACCAACTTTCTACTTACGGAATTGGGAAAGATAGAAGTGCGGAGGAATGGAAAAAATTGAGTCGTTCGCTGTTAAATCAAGGTTTTTTAGACGAAAGAACAGACGGATTTCCCATATTGAAACTGAATGAAAAAAGTTGGGAAATTATGAAACGTCAGCGCACAGTTGAAATCGCCATTGAACCCCAACGGGAAGTACAGGGGAAGGTTCGTTCTTTGGCAGTAGAAGTAGAAGCTTTATTTACCGTACTGCGGACGCTACGCAAACAAATTGCCGACGAACAATTTGTGCCGCCTTACGTAGTTTTTGCCGATAAAAGCTTGCGAGACATGGCAGAAAAACGCCCGCAGACTCTCAGAGAATTCGAGGATGTTTACGGCGTTGGCAGCAACAAGCGAGATAAATACGGCAAGGTTTTCTTGGAGGCAATTCGCAGTTTTTGCCAAGAACAAGGATTGCCAAGTGGTGCTGCGTCTTCTGATGTCGCCAATCTTCCCAATCTTTCCAACGTTGCGTCTTATTCGCAGATGCAAACCTGGGAATTATACCGACAAGGTTTGACAGTTCAAGGCATTGCCAATGCGCGGGGGATGAGTCCTAATACTATTTCTGGGCATCTGATAGAATTGATGGAAATGGGCAGGGAAGTTGATATAAATTTGTTGGTGGAATCGGAACGCCAGCAGGCGATAGTGTACGCTATTGAAGTTATGGGGGATGAGAAACTGAGAGCAATTTATGATTTTTTGGAAGAACGTTATACGTTTGAGGAGATTAAGTTTGTGCGCGCTTGGTGGCGGCAAAACTATGTAGGTTTTTAACCGCAGATGTAGGCAGATGTACGCTCATGAACGCAGATAATTAATAGAGAGGAGGGGGGAAATGAGAATTAAAAAAATAGCTTTTTGGGATAATTTACGAGAGTGGCGTTTTGAACCGATCTATTTTTCCAACTTGGCTTTATTAGTTGGTGTCTCCGGTGTCGGCAAAACACAAATTTTGAAAGGAATTTTGAATTTACAACAGATAGCTAATGGTGCTTCATTAAACGGTTTAGCATGGGACATCACATTTTCGACAGTAAACAATGTAGAGTACCGCTGGCAAGGCGAATTTGAAACCAAAGAAAATCTGCCATTCATTCTTAATGATGACGGCGAAACTAATGAATTTAGAATTGTTAGTGAAAATTTATTCAGAGAGGGAAATGCAGTTGTACAAAGAACACCTAATGAAATTATATTGAAAGGCAAGACAACGCCCAAGCTGTCTCCTTACCAAAGCGTAGTTGAAATTTTAAATCAAGAAGATGATATTTCTCCTGTTCACCAGGCTTTTAATAAAATAACTAGCAATAATTCGAGTTCAATAGATTATTACGATATAAACTATACAATGATATCAAGGATACAAAAAAGTGAGATTTTATTAGACGATATTAAGGAAAGCGATATGCCGCTCCAGATAAAATTAGCTTTGATTTTTAGCCTTTTTTCAGATGTTGTTCATAAAATAAAAGGCATATTTATACAAGCTTTTCCTCAAGTGGAAGACATAAAAATAGAACCTGTACAAGATGAGGAATCATCATTTATTAGTTTTCCAATTCAAATCAAAGAAAAAGGTGTCAATAATTGGATTTTCCAAAACAATATTTCTTCAGGAATGCTGAAAACGCTAATTCACATTGCCGAACTATACTTGTCGCCCGAAGGCACGGTAATTCTGATTGATGAATTTGAAAACAGCTTGGGGATTAACTGTATCGATGTTGTGACCGATTTGCTTGTGGACAATAGAAATATTCAATTCATTCTCACCAGTCATCACCCGTACATAATCAACAATATCAGCATGGAATACTGGAAAATAGTTACTCGCAAAGGTGGGGTTGTAACTGTTATAGATGCTAAAGATTTGAACTTGGGAAAATCGAGGCATCAAGCTTTCATGCAACTGATTAATCTTGAAGAATACAGCGAAGGAATTAAAGTTTAATGAATCTGTATTTTTTGGTCGAAGGAACACAATCGGAGAAAAAAGTTTATCCGGCTTGGCTGTCTTACCTTTTACCGGAATTGCAGCGAGTTGAGAGTTGCGATGATGTGAATGAAAAAAATTATTACCTGATTAGTGGCGAAGGATATCCTTCATTATACAATTTCATACCGCCTGCGATCGCGGAAATTAACTCAAACGGAAAATACAGCTATTTTGTAGTGTGTCTGGATGCCGAGGAAAATAGTGTTTCTGAACTTGAAACTGAAATTGATGAGTTTTTAAGTCAGCAAAAATTGAAATTAAACAATGCAGAACTTGTGCTGATATTTCAGAATCGCTGCTTGGAAAGTTGGCTTCTAGGCAATCGGAAGATTTATTCTAAAAATCCTCAAAACAAACCTTTATTAGATTATACTAGATATTATGATGTTTCAGTGAACTGTCCCGAAAACATGGGCAGATATCAAGATTTTAATACTCACGCTCAGTTTCACGGAGCTTATTTGAGAGCGTTATTTGAAGCTAAAAATATTACCTATTCTAAAAAACGACCGGGAGATGTACTCAAAGCATTTTATTTGGAACAGCTATTGGCAAGAATTCAAGTTCAGCCAGAACAACTTACTACTTTTCGACATTTCATCGATTTTTGTAATATAGTTAAATCCAAATTGCCCAATTAAACGGCAACAATTATAGGACTTATACCAATTCACTATGAACCTGCACTTAATATAGCTTCTAGGATATAGTCCCAACCACAGAGAGATAAAACTTCT
>NZ_JAUBRP010000062.1:0-39442 GCF_036701935.1 Microcoleus sp. M2_D5
TTAGAATTGAAGCATTGACTTGCGCGAGATAAATACGTTCGGCAAGTTTCATCGGATACAGGTTTTTTATTTCTGGATCCTGAGTCTGCTTTCGGAATGAATCGGGGGGCTTGTATCCTGGATGCGGGAATTGTCAATCTCAAATCTCAAATAGCAAGATTTGCCAGCTTTTCCATTATAGAGCCTTTCAACCCCAGATTCATCTGTGGAGTCAATCGATTGCGCGATTTTAGATTTTAGATTTTAGAATAGAAGCATTGACTTGCGCGAGATAAATACGTTCGGCAAGTTTCATCGGATACAGGTTTTTTATTTACCCGTCCTGAGTCTGCTTTCTGAATGAATCACGTGGCGGGTATCCTGGATGCGGGAATTGTCAATCTCCAATTAAAAAGCTCACATCTCCAATCCATCGCCCTCAGACTCATCTTTAGAGTAGAGTTCCCATCTAATATTATGTCCGGTCGATTACCCCTAATACGGTAGGGGCCCGTGAGCCCACAATACCGGCCAATAATTGACCATCTCAAAAACCGGCCCTTTTAATCGCGGTAACTCGATCGGACATGATATAAAATCTAAAATCGCAAGATTCATCTTTATACTCAATCTATAATCTATAATCGACTGGCATTCTGCCACCTGCGAAAAAACTCCGAGAGAATGGTCTGCGAAATTCGCCCTTCCAGCCAATCTAAAGCCTGGTTTTGCTGGGGTGCGGCCCGATAAAATTTGCACGCATCTATCAGCCGAATCGGAGAATTAGTGACAATAGATTGAGAGCGCCATTTTTGTGCAAACTCGTTAATAATAGCCGGAGAAAGTTGTTTTTGCAGCCAATCTAAAGCTTGGTCTTGTTGTGCTAAACCGCGATAAAATTTGCCCACATCTATCAATCGCAAATTACTATCTTGAGGTAAGGTAGTTGCCCGCCATTTTTGAGCAAATTCCCCTAAAACAGAGGTAGAAACTTGACTTTGCAGCCAAATTAAGGCAGTATCTTGGCTAGCCTTAGCTTGATAAGACGAAAATACCTGAGTCAGCCGCACGTCTGATATGGGAGTGGGAGTCGGAGAGGGAGTCGGCTGCGGAGTGGGTGTCGGGGCTGGAGGGGGAACAATTACTTTGGGAGATTTTCGCATCAAAGCGGCCCAGGTTTTGAGGCTGGCAATACCGTCTGGATTGAGACCTTGAGATTTCTGAAATGAAATGAGCGCCGCTGTGGTGGTAGCTCCAAATTTGCCGTCCATCGCCCCTTGATAGAAACCTTTAATTCTTAATTCCCTCTGGATGTCTGCAACTTTATAACTTACGGCGCCTTCTCGGACGCTTTCAAAAATATTGGTGTCTACATTGCCCGATACGCCCGACACGCTGCCGCTGTCGCTGTACTGCCAAAAAGTCCAAGTTTTCCAGCCGCCGGGAACCCAGGGTTCCTCAGCAGTGGTATAGTGAGCAATCCACAGTGGATAATCGGCAAACCGTGTTGTCCCCAGGTTGTCCCAGAAACCGGGGTAAGTGTAGATAATCGGCCGCATCAAGGTGGCTTTTTCGACTGCTTCTAACCAAATTGCGGCTCGATCGCACAATTGAGTCGCAGTCAAACCGCCTGTAGTTTCGATATCCAAGACTGGCGGCAAATCTCCCGCTTCGAGTTTTACAGTTTTCAAGAACAAATCTATTTGTCCTTGAATGCTGCTTGCAGGTTGAAAAAAATGGTAAGCACCGCGTTGAATCCCCGCCGCTTTCATCGCCGCCCAATTGCGAGCGAAAGTTTGGGCAACGAACGTTGCACCTTCGGTCGATTTGACAAAACTGAAGGTGATACCATCCCGGGCAACTGCTGGCCAATTGACATTGGGCTGGTAGTCGGAAACATCTATACCGCGAATACTCATATGACGAAGAGTTGAGAAAAGCTGGTTTGCTCTGAAGCAGCGACTCGATTAAGGGTACATTAAATTGTAATGCTAAGTCGCTAATTGTTTTTTTACAGGGGAGATGGTGCGAATGAACTTCGATCGAATAGAGCCCGGCCCTGGTCAAGAGTCTGTTTGGGATTACCCGCGTCCCCCTCGGCTTGAGGAATCGACCAGACACGTACAGATAATTTTTAATGGAGTGACGATCGCCGACACGCGCCGTCCTCAGCGGGTATTGGAGACCAGTCACCCTCCTGCCTACTATATCTGCCCCGATGACATCAAAATGGAATATTTGCACAAAACTTTACGGGGTTCTTGGTGCGAGTGGAAGGGACAAGCCGGTTATTACACTGTGACGGTGGGAGAAAAAGAAGCAGTAAATGCGGCTTGGTTTTATCTCAATCCTAATCAGGTTTTTGCAGCTATTAAAGATTATGTGGCTTTTTATCCGAGCAAGATGGATGCCTGTTATGTGGACGGGGAATTAGTGCAATCTCAACCAGGAGATTTTTACGGCGGCTGGATTACCAAAGATATTGTCGGCCCCTTTAAGGGAGGGCCTGGAACTTGGGGGTGGTGAGGGAATGTTGAGTGGTGAGTTTTGAGTTGAAAACAGCGGCAGAGACTATGTTTTTTTACGCAAAACCTCGTTACAGCCTCGACCAGGTTTAAAACCAGGTTTTTTGATTTTTTGTGCGCCGCGAATGAGTTGAGCAATGGCTCCGAAATCGTTTTTTTTACGCCGTAAAAAACCCGCACTAAAAAATCGAGAAAAAAAATCGAGAAGAATTCAATAAATCTGTAATTTAGTGAGCATGAATTAATGCAATGCAGCTACGGCAAAAAACGCAGCAGCTTCTTCCATTATAACAAAAAATGTGTAGTAAGCAATACAACCAATGGCAACAAATAAATACTAATATAAGTTAATAGTTGACACTAGCTTCGTTGCTGCTTTATTATTTATTCGGATCTGTGCTGTGTCTGTTGAATTTATTGAGCCGTCTAACTCGCCAGAAAACTCAATCAAAAATTTATCTTTAGAGTCTACTCTTAACGATCTGGCTCTATTCAATTTTCAGGTTGACTCCTCATATCTCGCCAAAGAAGTAGCCCGGTTTTTTCAATCTCACCCGCTGCTTCCGGGAGTTATCTTGACCGTAAATGGCGAATTTTTAGGGATGATATCGCGCCGGCGATTTATGGAACGCATGAGCCGCCCTTACGGAGTAGATATATTTGCTTGCCGACCGATTATAGCCTTGTATCAAATAGCTAAAACCGATATTTTAATTTTACCAGGAGTAGCCTTAATTGTCCTGGCAGCTCAGCGAGCCGTGCAGCGACCGCCTGAACTGCTTTACGAGCCAATTGTCGTGCAGTTAGAACCTCAAGTTTACCGATTGTTAGACGTGCATCAACTGTGGGTAGCTTTATCCCAAATTCACCAACAAGCTACTTGGTTCATGAGCGAACTTTATTACAATTTATCAGTCACGCAATCAGAGCTGGAAGCAGCTAATTCTCAATTAAGAGCAGCTAATTCAGAATTGTATCGCCTTGCCAATTTAGATGGCTTAACTCAGGTGGCGAACCGCCGCTGTTTTAACGAATACTTAGAGAAAAAATGGCAAGAATTGGGAGAAGCAGCAGCAGAAATATCTTTAATTTTATGCGATGTTGACTTTTTTAAGAAATACAACGATACTTACGGACATCAGGCAGGAGATGCTTGCTTGCAGCAGGTAGCCCGAGCTATTTTGGCAGCGGTAAATTACTCAACAGGCGAAGTTTCGGGCGAGACTTTGGTAGCCCGTTACGGAGGTGAAGAATTTGCGGTAATTTTACCCGGCACTTCGTCTGAAATAGCTGTCTGGATTGCAGAGAAAATTCGAGTGTGGATCAAAGAACTACAAATCGAACACGTTAATTCGGAGGTGTGTTCTCTCGTGACGCTGAGTTTGGGGGTAGCGAGTACGTTTCCTCGATCGTCCGCAGCACAAAAAAACTTGATTGCAGCGGCAGACCGCGCGCTTTATCAAGCTAAAGACTTAGGGCGCGATCGAGTGATTTTAGATTTGGGATTTTAGATTTTAGATTGGACAGTCTTGGACGAGAATCTTTTCCATCACAGATTGTCTGGCAAATCGCCGATCGACCTCCCGATGCTAGCCAGCAATTTCTCCAAAGCTTTCATCTGCTTGACGGTGAACGTGGGTACGTTTTTCCCCAACTCCCAACGACTGATGGTTTGCGACGACACGCCAAGCTCTCGCGCCAAATCTTCCTGACTCATCTCCAATTCTTCCCTGAGCTTCTTCAAATGCGACTCTTCATTTTCAGGTCGCGGAACGGGCTTTTTCGGCATAACCTCGATCGCACATTTTTTATATAAGGATCGCGAATTAAATAACTTATAATTTTAATTGTTATTGTGGGATGGGCTCTTATAGCCCGTCCACTCATGACGGGCTATAAGAGCCCATCCCACAAACTTGTGGAAGTTATTTAATTCTCATTCCTAAGATGCTTAAACATCTTACTTCCTTCCCCAAGGAAAATTATTTACTTCTGATGCTTGCTGACTCTTCCTTCGCGTGCTTTTCGCCTTCAAGGTTCGACCGTCTAACCGCAGTCTGGTGCGTCACTATGGGATAAATGCTTTGTTGGCGAGAATTTTGGTAGCGACGCACCCTACGTTAACTCGATCGCCCCGCGCCTACAAAGACTCGCACCAAGCACGTTCTGCCGTCCAGTGCCTGTCGGAAGATTCGTAAATTCTCAACCCATCCAACCCGGCATTTTGCATCATATCCTCAACTTCATCCAGCGTAAATGCTGCTTGCAACGAATCGCTGAATAACTGTTTCTGATGCGCGTTGCAATCTCCCGCATACAGCTTGACTAAATTATCCCTGATTTCCGCTTTTTCCGGCCTCCGCAAATCCCGCAAAAAAATTGCTCCCTGCGGCTTCAACACCCGCTTGACTTCCTGCAAAAACGGCAGCGGATCCGGCAAATGGTGGATAATGCTGTTGGAAATCACCATGTCAAAATAACTGTCTGGATACGGCATGGTCTTAGCATCGATTAATTCGAGACTGATTTGCGATCGCGCGCCCGCATTTTCCACATTCTCGGCCCCGACTTTCAGCATATTTGCCGACAAATCGATGCAAGTCAATTTCCACTCAGGCCGGAGTTGACAAAGTGCGATCGGAATTCTCGCCGTACCCGTCCCCGCATCCAAAACGTTTCCAAAAACCGGCCCCAACACCGCAGCACTTTGAGCAAAAGCAGCATTAACCTCAGTAAAGTCCATCGAATCGTATTCGATCGCCTCTTCCAAGGAATCCATAACTTCCGGTTCCAAAACTCGCTGCATAAAATTTATCTCGTTATCTGGCATTTCCATATAGGGGTTAAGTTTCGCCTGCAAAAGCTCGACTAACTCCGGTTCCATATATTTGTAATTGTCCGGGATTTGCAGGCAAATAACTTTCTTGCCTTCGAGACTTTCGGGAAATTTGCTGCGAAGTCGATCGCCGTGCTTCTTCTCCATCACAAATATCAAATCCGCCCAACCGACAAGACCCTCAGTCACTCTAATTCTTGCACCTTTTTCCGTTCCAGCCGATCGCACGCTGTAGCCGCTAACCTTCTGGCATATTTTCTCCGCAGTCAAACTCCTCCACTTATTCTGACTGCACACAAACAATATCTTGATTTTATCCACAACTTTAAAAACCCAAATTCGATCTTATCTGCGTTAATCCGCGTTAATCCGCCCACATCTGCGGTTAAAAATCTTAATCCAATTTCCCCCCGATCGCACCTTACATACCACAACTACTGTATTTTGTCAAATCGGGCAAAATCTCCGTTACAATTCTTAAACCATAAAATGCGGAATTTGCATAAAAAATTGTAGATATTACATTTTGAATTTTGTAAATTTAACGATTTTAAATGGTTTCAGGCTTAAAATGCAAAAATAGTCATAGCACCCCTTGAGTATCAGAATCGTATAATAGCTCAAACGGCGCAAATTCGTCAAGCAAATGAGAATGGAATCAATAGTGAAGGGGGGTAATTTTGGGAGTTTTGGGAGATTGATTGAACATTTAAAACAAAATTCCTGTTCCTATTGTTTTTGCTTATCAAAGTACCGCGAGTTGTCCCGATCGCCCTCATCCCCTCAAAAATAGATACAGATGCTCGATCGCCCTATGGCATCCAACCAAACTCGATCGAACTCTGCTAGAATTAGTAAAACGAAGTCGTTATGAGTTTTAATAAATAGCTATGACCGACGAAACCGTAGAAAACCTAGTAATTATCGGCTCAGGCCCAGCAGGCTACACAGCAGCAATCTACGCCGGGAGAGCAAACCTGAAACCCGTAGTCTTTGAAGGCTACCAAATGGGAGGCATCCCCGGCGGTCAACTGATGACCACCACAGAAGTCGAAAACTTCCCCGGCTTTCCCGAAGGCATCACCGGGCCGCAACTGATGGATCGGATGAAAGCTCAAGCAGTGCGCTGGGGTGCCGAATTATACACAGAAGATGTAATTTCGGTGGATTTGACAAAGCGTCCGTTTACAGTGCGATCGGAAGACAGAGAAATCAAAACCCACACGATAGTAATCGCTACAGGCGCGACGGCGAAACGGCTGGGGCTGCCTAGCGAACACGTATTTTGGAGTCACGGCATTTCGGCCTGTGCCATTTGCGACGGCGCTACCCCACTTTTTAAAGGAGTAGATTTAGCTGTCATCGGCGCGGGCGACACCGCAGCGGAAGAATCTATTTATTTGACAAAATACGGCTCTCACGTACATATGCTGGTGCGGCGCGATCGAATGCGCGCCAGCAAAGCCATGCAAGACCGAGTGCTGAGCAATCCCAAAATTACCGTGCACTGGAACACCGAAGCAGTGGATATCTTGGGAGAGCCAGGGGGCAAAATGGACGGGGTGAGACTTAGAAATATCGAGACCGGCGCCGAGAGCGATTTGCTGGTGAAAGGATTGTTTTATGCGATCGGTCACACTCCCAACACTCAACTGTTCCAAGGTCAGCTAGAACTCGACGAAGTAGGCTATATCGCCACCAAACACGGTTCGGTAGAAACCAGCGTCGAGGGAGTTTACGCCGTCGGCGACGTGCAAGACCACGAGTTTCGCCAAGCAATTACCGCCGCCGGCAGTGGTTGTATGGGTGCGATGCTGGCAGAACGTTGGCTGTCACTCAACGGTTTAACCCAGGAATTCCACCAAACCGAGGAATCCGAGCAACCCGCAGCAGCGCCGGAAACTCCAAAAGTACGCAAAACCAGCGAGAACTTTGATATCAACGACACGCGCCACGAAGGAGGTTATGCTTTGCGGAAGTTGTTCCACGACAGCGATCGACTGATTGTGGTCAAATATGCCTCTCCGAGTTGCGGGCCTTGCCACAGCCTCAAGCCGATTTTGAGCAAAGTAGTAGATGAGTTCGATGGCAAAATCCACTATGTGGAAATTGACATCGAAGAAGATCCAGAAATTGCTGAAAATGCTGGCGTGATTGGTACGCCGACGATTCAGTATTTCAAAGACAAAGATTTGGTAGCTGAGCTCAAGGGAGTTAAGCCGAAAAGCCAGTACCGCGAGTTAATTGCCAGTAATTTGTAGGAAGGCAAATTAGCGAAGACTTTTTAACCGCAGATATCAGCGGATGAACACAGATAAACGCAGATAAGATTACATCTGCGTTTATCTGTGTTCATCTCCGGTTAAAAAGTCTTCCTATGGTTTTCGGTAAATATTGATATGCTGATGAAAACAAATCTGACGCACCAATTATCAATTATGGCTCAAAGCCGCCTCCGACTACCGCGATTTCTCAACAGTGCCTCACCGTCAAGCCTGTCAATGAAAATGATGTGGGCAGGTTTGACAATAACTGCCGTGTTTGTATTGGTAGCCACCTTGTCTCCAGCTATGCAAGCTTGGGGATGGCTGCAAAATCCTACCGAGGCTTTGATTAACCCCATCCACGAACCGCCGTCGGCGAATTATTGGTTTGGTACTAGCCGCAGCGGCTACGATGTGTTTTCCCGCACGCTGTTTGCTTCTCGCGCGGCTTGGCAAGTGGTGATTTTAGCCACTGCTTTGAGTTTGTTTATCGGTGTGCCGCTGGGTTTGGTTAGCGGTTATTTGGGCGGTAAGCTCGATCGAGTGCTGTTATTTTTAATGGATACAATTTATACTTTGCCGGGGCTGCTGCTTTCTCTGACGCTAGCGTTTGTAGTGGGAAAAGGAGTTTTGAATGCTGCGATCGCCCTGAGCATTTCCTACATCCCTCAATACTACCGCGTCGTCAGGAATCACACCGTCAGCGTCAAAACCGAATTGTTTGTCGAAGCCGCGCGAGCAATGGGTGCTGACACTTGGACAGTGCTTTCGCGCTACCTGTTTCTGAATGTGATTCAGAGCGTACCGGTGCTGTTTGCGCTCAACGCTGCCGATGCCATTTTAACATTAGGAGGTTTGGGATTTCTCGGATTAGGACTTCCCGAAGCAACTCCCGAATGGGGACACGACTTGCGTTTAGCTTTAGATGCGCTACCTACTGGCATTTGGTGGACGGCTTTGTTTCCCGGTTTGGCGATGACTTTAATGGTGGTGGGACTGTCTTTGGTGGGGGAAGGATTAAACGAGTTTGTTAACCCTCGGCTGCGGAATCAGCAGTAATTTGTCTCGCGGTTAAATTAAGTTCGCAGTCAGGACTTTAGTGCTTATTCAGCAATATAAAAAAAACTGAATTCCTGACTATAAACACGCACTATAAAGAGATAGTAATATCGGCCCGATTAATTACTAAATCTTTCTCTCAATAAGGTTAATTATTTCTACTAAACCTTCGTTGGGTTGTCAATATAGACACGGAGCTGAAATTTTTCTTGATAGCTTCATCCCCTAACGGTCAAGCCACATAATTTAAACCAGCGTAGAGGATAAAGCGAGACTCTGTGCTTTCTGATGAGACGCTGTAAATAATAACAAAATTTTGAGCATCGCACCACCGTCCTACCGCTCCATTTCTTTAAGCGCATCCTGCAGCTTATGCCTTCTCCAGCAATAGCAAGCACATCGCTAATGGGTAAATTTTCCTTCTCTTGGGGATTTATAATCTGTCGGCAGTTGCAGCAACGCCCTTTGTGGCTTTTGTTCCGTCTGCTGGAAATTATCAAGACAATTCGGGAATGCTACCTAAAATTGATCGAAAGAGTTTATTGAATCTTTACACTGTCACGATATATTTAAAGTAATCGTGAAGTTATACTTCCGGGAGATGTCGAATTGTACTGTTTGTGAGAGCGTGCGATCGCGCAAGTGCGAACCGAAAGCCAAAAATTTTAGAGAAGTTCGCAGCCCAGAGTTGCGCGGCGGGTTAACTCTCAGTAGAATTTATCCTGGTGGTTTTTGCCACTGACGCGACAAACTCGTGTCGAACTGCTTAAATAAGAATGTGACGTTAAGAACTTAATGTGATTTAACGTCAAAATTAAAGCCAATTTCTGAGATTTGAGCTAAGTTAACAATGAAAGCCCCTGTTGCACTACTCAACCCGCAACGCTTCATAGGGGGTCAGAGTCGGTCTCTAATCCAGAGTGGCCGGCTCAAAACTAAAGCTACGAGCTTTATTCAATCGCAGATTGCGTATGATTCAATTCAGGGAAACAGGGTAATGATGGGTGTATCTACACGGATTGTATTGGTTCCAATTTTTTGGGCAACTCAAAAATTGTCTGCTAACTGTCTGGCCAACTACGCCGCAGCCGTTCACCCAGATATACGCAGAAAACAGCGCCGTTCGATCGTGCCAAAGTTTTTGCGGCCGTTCTCAGGATTTAGCAAAGCCGGACATGAGTTAGTATTGTCAAGCTAAGCAGACAGAGTTTTCCTAGTTCTTGACAAACAATGGAAAACAACTTCCATTTTTTGTGAGAAAGGCTACAATCGGAAAGGTCTTTGCAAGATCCGATTCTCCCCGTTTGGTGCTTCAACCCTCTGCTGTTGCATTTGAGGCAGCAGACCGACATCCAAGGTGGCGAAAATTTGCCGTGCAACTGTCATGTCTGACAACCAGAGTGAAAGCAAGGCAAATCAAAAGTTCGATACCTCCAATACAAAAGTTAGAGGGTTCCGTGCGGGAAAACTTGTACGGGTAAAAGCTCGAAGTACCGAGTAAAAAAGCCAGTATTTTTGGAAGTGCGATCGCACTTCATGGTTTGTTTCTAGGGGCCAGGTATTGCAGATGATGTGGTAACTCGCTCAGAAAGAAAAAGCCGCCAGCTCAATTTAAGGTCGCGATGTTAAAATCTGCGATCGGTTGAATGCGCTGCCTGCTGCAAGCCAGAACTCGAACTTTGACTCATAAAACAGGTGCAGTTTCGGTAACAGATTCAGCTAGCAGACCGAAAATCCCACTATTTTTTCCTGCGGGAATGTCAATACTGGCTAACTTGTCTAAACTACAAACAGACACTATTCCACTGTTATTTATTCTTTAATTCAGGAGCATGAGGAAGACGGCATGATCCAGGCTAACACCGTACTCGCAACCACAATTACACCGGAAATGGAAACACTCGAGTTGCTTCGGGGCGCCGAAAGCGTTCTACCTGAGAGCGAGTTGGAACTCTTTATCGACGAAGAAGACGATCGAGAAGAATTCTTAGACGCTCAATCTGAGGACGACACTAAATCTGGCAAAGGCGCCAAAGCCCGCCGTCGGGCACAGGCAAAGAAAAAGCATTATACTGAAGACTCTATTCGTCTTTACCTGCAAGAAATCGGTCGGATTCGACTGCTGCGAGCTGACGAAGAGATTGAACTAGCGCGCAAAATTGCAGATTTGCTGGAATTAGAGCGAGTTCGAGAACAACTGCTCGAAGAGTATAACCGCGAACCCAAAGACAGCGAATGGGCGAATGCTGTAGATATGGCACTTCCTGCATTCCGTCACCGACTCCACGTCGGCCGTCGGGCCAAGGAAAAAATGGTGCAGTCAAACCTGCGTTTGGTGGTGTCGATCGCCAAAAAATACATGAATCGCGGTTTGTCTTTCCAAGATTTGATTCAGGAAGGCTCTTTGGGTCTGATCCGGGCCGCTGAAAAATTCGATCACGAAAAAGGCTACAAGTTTTCTACCTACGCGACTTGGTGGATACGTCAAGCCATCACTAGGGCAATCGCCGACCAATCCCGCACTATCCGCCTGCCGGTTCACCTTTACGAAACCATCTCGCGGATCAAGAAAACTACCAAACTCCTGTCTCAGGAAATGGGTCGCAAGCCTACGGAAGAAGAAATTGCTACCCGCATGGAAATGACGATCGAGAAGTTGCGGTTCATTGCTAAGTCCGCACAGTTGCCTATCTCTCTAGAAACTCCGATCGGCAAAGAGGAAGACTCGCGTCTGGGAGACTTTATTGAATCTGACGGGGAAACGCCAGAAGATCAAGTCTCTAAAAACCTGCTCAGGGAAGACTTGGAAAGTGTTTTGGATACTCTCAGCCCCCGAGAACGGGATGTACTGCGGCTGCGTTACGGTTTAGATGACGGACGGATGAAGACCTTGGAGGAAATTGGTCAAATCTTTAACGTCACCCGCGAGCGGATTCGACAAATCGAGGCTAAAGCTTTGCGGAAGTTGCGCCATCCCAACCGGAACAGCATCTTGAAAGAATATATCCGCTAGAGTAATTTTTTAGCATCACCCGAAAGAGTGATTAGCACTCTTTTGGGGGGGAGACCCCCCGCCCCGGTTTGAGCTAGAGCTGTTAAATTGTGTGCGGCTAACAGCCTGGAGCAAGTGGCTATTTGCTGCCCAAATCGCGCTGTCAAAATTTTGGGAGTCCGTAACGGAACTCCCAAGCTTTGCATGGTCACAAAAGTCTTAACTAGAAAATTACATCACGCCCCAAAAGTGAAGCAGACCTTGACCGGAAACCAATTCGATGATGACAGCAGCAGAGAAGCCAATCATCGCCAAACGACCGTTCCAATTTTCGGCACCTTCGGTGAAGCCCCAGTTCCAAGCATTGCGTTTTTGTTCTTGCATAGTGCGAACTCCCTTCGTTAACTTTTGTAAGGCTTATGTAAATAAATATAACATTCCTTGATAAAAATGCAAGCTTGTGATTAGTGATATCGGTCACAACGGTCGATCGACCTTGAGGATTTTGCCTAACGAGGAAAAATAGCCAACTCGGTATCAGGGTCGAACAAGTGAATCTTGTCATGGGCGATAGCCAACCAAAGCTCCTCGCCAACTCGGATCGATCGCTCAGGAGGAACCCGCACTTGCATCCGCACCGCCGGATCATCCGTCAAACAAACCCCCAAATAAGTTTCGTGTCCCAAAGCCTCTACAATTTCCACTTGTACCGAAAGATTTTTGGTAGCCGGAGGGTTAATGCTCAGATGTTCCGGCCGAATGCCCAAAATCAGCCTTCGCCCGTCATATTGTTGTAGACTTTTTGCCCAAATATCGGGTAAAGTAAAGCGAAATTGCGGGTGAGAAATCAACAGCGGAGCACTAAATTCCACAGACAAAAAATTCATCGGCGGAGAACCGATAAACTCAGCCACAAACAGATTAGCCGGCTTGTTGTAAAGCTCTAGAGGTCGAGCTACTTGCTGAATCTGGCCGACCTTCATAATAGCAATCCGATCGCCCATAGTCATCGCCTCAGTTTGGTCGTGAGTTACATAAATAGTTGTAGTTCCCAACTGTCGCTGCAACTGCACAATTTGCGATCTCGTTTGGGCCCTCAATTTCGCATCAAGATTCGATAGCGGTTCGTCCATCAAAAAAACTTCAGGATTCCTAGCCATCGCCCTACCCAAGGCTACCCGCTGCTTTTGCCCTCCCGAAAGTTGTTTCGGCAAGCGATTTAAAAGAGATTCTATTTGCAATAATTCAGCTACCTCTCGCACTCGTTTTCCTACAGCCTTTTCCCGTTCCGACAAATAGCGCAAACCGGGAGGCAACTTGCGAGTAGCTCCTCCTAAAAAGTCCTCAAACACAGGATAAGTTAGAGGATTCTTAAAATAATTAGAATGTAAATCATTAATAACCTCTTCTACCTTATGCCTAATTTTTTCTATCTTCGGAATGCTTCCTTCTTCTCCTTGTATCTTCCCTCTTCCTGCTTCCTGCTTCCTGCTTCCTGCTTCCTGCTTCCTTCTTTCTTCTTCCTTCTCCCTTTCCGAGCGGCGCAATCCAAATGCAAGATTATCGTAAACTGTTAAGTGAGGATAGAGAGCATAATTTTGAAATACCATAGCGATATCTCGGTCTTTAGGAGGCAAATCGTTAAGGAGCCGATCGCCCACCCAAATATTGCCGGCCGTCAAAACTTCCAAACCGGCGATCGATCGCAGCAAAGTGCTTTTTCCGCAGCCCGAAGGCCCCACCAGCACCATGAATTCCCCGTCTTCGACCGTCAGGTTAATGCGCCGCAAAACGCTGTTAGACGCAGGGCGATCGGCTATAGGCGAGACACTTTCTGCGACGGTGTTTGCTTCTTTTTCCTGTTCTCCTTGGCGGAGAGGAAAACTTTTGTAGATATTTTCTAATACAACTTGCGCCATCAAACAATTTTAGATTTTAGATTTTAGATTTTAGATTGGGGAATTGGAGGCAGAGCCTCCGGGTATGTATTCCCAGGCAGAGCCTGGGAACAAGGCTTAAGAAGTCCTGCAAGAAGAATAATTCCCCATGACTCATGACTAATGACTATTGACTGCTGATAACTTTGATAATTTTTTCACCTGGATTGAGGTCAAAAACTCGATCGCCCGCAGCATCTTTCCCCCAAAAAGCTATAGCATCAATAGCCGATCGCAGCCAGCGCCCAGAATTAGTAAAAAGTTTAACATCCGTACCCGGAACAGCCGGCAGCAAGCCAACCAAAGCATCTTTAGGCTCTGCGAAACGAAAAGCTTGAGTACCAATTTCGCCGCGGTTAGTAAGTCTGACAGAACCCGCAGGCATTCGTTTTGCCCAACCCAACTCAGAAATTAGCACCAGACTGTCTTCCGGGTCGAGAGTGATACAACCCACCAACTGTTCCTGCTTCCGCAACCTGGTTACTTGAGATCCCTGGGCGCTGCGGCCCATTGGCGGCAGTTGTTCGTCATCAATCTCAAACCGGAGGACTCGCCCTCCTGAAGTTGCGATCGCCACTTGCTCGCCGACTTTAGCCAGACTCGCGCAGCGCAGCCGATCGTCCTCCTTGAGTTTAACAACAGTAACGCCGCGATTAGTCAAATCAGCAAATTCCTGCATCGCCAAGCGCTTAATTTTTCCTTGCTGAGTCAGAGTTACTAAATCTGCAGCTTCCGAATTTTCCGGCAAAATAAAGTGTGCAACTGTGATTTCCGACAAAGCGCGATCGGCACTGTCTTTAGTAGCACTCGGCGACAACAAACTAACGATCGGCGTTCCCCGGTCTTTGGCGCTACTACTAGGAATATCGGCCACTTTCAGCGGGTAAGCTTTGCCGTTAGGAGTTAAGACGACCAAAGTGCGATCGGTTTTCGTCAGATTTGCCGTCACAATAAAATCTTCATTTTTTTCTAAAGCTGAAACAGATTTTTCGCGACTTTTCGAGCGTGGCTTTTCCCCAGTCGGCAAACGTCGCACGTACTGCTTGTGCGAAAATTCAACAATAGTTTCCTCTGGCTCTAGAACGGGCAATAAGTTCGGCTGAATCGTTGCCGGGGACAACTGCTTCACCCCAGAATTTTTCTTACCAGCAAATTGTGATTCGGCATTTGCTGCGCGTGCAGTTCCGTTGGCGAATTTAGTGCGGCGGGGGTCAGCGTACTTGCGTTTGAGCGATCGAAATTCCTTCTTTAAAGCCTTCAAAAGTTCGCGCCTGTCGCTCAACAACCGCTCCAATTCTTGAATATTAGCCGTCAACTCATCAAACTCAGACTGCAAATTTTGCCTTTCCAAACCAGTCAGCCTACGCATAGGCATCGCCAAAATCGCATCAGCTTGACTTTCGCTCAAATTGAGGCGAACTTGGAAAGTTTGCTTAGCAGTAGAGCCGTCAGGAGAATTTCTGAGAATGTCGATCGCTGTATCGAGATTTGTCAAAGCCAACATTAAGCCTTCGACAATGTGACAGCGGCGTTCCGCAGCCTGCAACTCGTAATTGTAGCGGCGGGTAAGAGTCACTTCCCGGAAATCCAGAAATTCCTGCAACAATTGTCTCAGCGTCAACTGTCGCGGTTGACCGTTAACAATTGCCAGCAAAATCGCCCCAAAATTTGTTTGCAGGTCAGTTTGTTGGTAAAGGCGAGCTAGAACCGCTTCTGGGGAAAATTCCCGCTTGAGTTCAACCACAACTCGAATGCCTTCGCGATCGCTCTCGTCACGCAAATCAGAAATACCGTCGAGGCGACCGGCATTGACCAACTCCGCCACCTTTTCAATCCAAGCCGCCTTATTTACCTGAAACGGAAACTCCGTCACCACGATCGCCGTTTTAGTCCGCACCTTGCGATTACCAGGCACCTCTTCCACCCCGGCCACACCCCTGACCGCAATGCTGCCGCGACCCTTAGTGTAGGCGTCAACAATGCCCTCAGTAGCGACGATTTCCCCTCCTGTGGGAAAATCCGGGCCCGGAATCAGTTCTATCAACTTCTCGTCGGATAGTTCCGGGTTTTCAATCAAAGCAATTAAACCGTCTACCACCTCGCCCAAATTGTGCGGCGGAATATTAGTTGCCATCCCCACAGCAATGCCAGCACAGCCGTTGAGTAACAGAAACGGCAACTGAGCAGGCAGCGCCGTCGGTTCCTGCTGCGAACTGTCAAAGTTACCAGTAAAATCAACAGTTGCCTCGCCGACTTGGGTTAGCATAGCTTCGTGGGCGATCGGTGCCAGCCGAGTTTCCGTGTAGCGCATAGCAGCCGCCGGGTCATTGTCCACCGAACCGAAATTGCCGTGACCCGCCAGCAAAGGATAGCGGCTCGAAAACTCCTGAACCATGCGTACCAGAGCGTCGTAAACCGATTGGTCGCCGTGGGGGTGATATTTTCCCAAAACATCTCCAACTACCCGGGCGCACTTGCGGTAAGGTCGGTCTGGCGTCAGACCGAGTTCGTGCATCGCATATAAAATTCGACGGTGAACAGGTTTTAAACCGTCGCGGACATCAGGCAAAGCTCGCCCGACGATCACACTCATGGCATATTCGAGGTACGATTGCTGCATCTCGGCGTGCAGAGGCGTAGAAATTACTTGCCCGGAAAGTAGGTTGAGTTGTTTAGCCATGAGTCCTTGTGTCCGTTAATTCCTGAGTGAAAACAGCCTCTGTCAATAATGCCGAGGTTCCCTGTCTCGATTGAAAAGCCTTTGCCGCAGGCGAACCGAAAGTTCGAGCAAAGCGGCCAGTTGAAGAATAAAAATAAACTTAACTTGTGAAAGCAGAATCAGAGTCCCGAAGACGGGCAACACTTGCCTCTTACTCTCCACTCTTACCCTAACCTCTATGTTGCCTTCATTTGCGCCTACCTGTCTATTTACCTTCTGCCGTGAGAAGGTTGATTCACAGGAGAACACGGAATGCCATAAACTCATAACCTAGTGAGGCTGTAGCTCTTCCTAGGAAAGCGTCACTAGGGACTTGAATCCCCGTCAATCCATGATAGAATTTAATTGCAATTAGGAATAACCATCTACACGAAGAAATATTCTATTCAGGAGAAACCCCACATTGAGCTTGTCTCGGTACAGCGGTAGCGCGGATCGAGCAGCAATGGTAGAAGATCGAGCTTGCGGTATTTCGGCAAGCGTGATGGACTCCGAAACTATTAAAAAAGAAAAGTAAGCGGAATTGGAATATCTCTGGGACTGGTACTTGTTCCGATCGTGTAGAGGCGACTGGACTATGAGTGAAGTCCCAGTTTTGGGCTTATTTAACCACAGAACATGGCCCTGACTCGCTGAGAGTGTCAAAAATGGCGATCTTGATGAATTCATCAGTCAAAAGCTCTCCTGGCCATATCTCCTAGTCTGACCTCGCCTTGATGAACGGAATCGTCGATATTTTAAGCCATTTTGAGGGGTTAAAACTGAGAATTAGGCATCTCCAACAAACCCCGCTAGATTCGCTACTCCCAATGCGGTGGCGACGGGAGTATGTAAATAAACATGGCTTGATTCTCATGAGGAAGAAGGAAAATAACGATCGCACATTCCCGAATCTAATACCAGTTCAAAAAATAATGCAACTGTAGGCCCGTCCTCCAAACTGATATCCAGTCAATCAGTTCCCATCTAAAATCTAAAATCTAAAATCTAAAATCTAAAATCTAAAATGGTAGAAGCCGGAGGCTTGACCGAAAGAGAGGATACTATAAGTCCAGGACGCACGGGTAGTCAGAAACTGGGTTTTTTCATAGCAATAGTTCGTTATAACCCGCCAAAACTAGCAAAAACCTGGTTGCGAGGCGTCGTCCATGCGTCCGGGATTGTACTATAAACCTGCTACCTGAGAATCTTGAGACTCTCACCACTGTCAGGTCTAGTTATAAAAAAGAACTAAACTGTCTGTGTATAGTAGTCTAAATGATGGTACTGGATGCTTCTAGGCATCTGTAAACCCTCTGACAGCTAGTGGCTCAAGGATATACATACGGGTTTTGCAGGGTTCCCGGCTGATGGCGCTAAAAACTCTGCATTTTTGACGGGGAATGTAGTCCCCGTGTCGTGTTCCTCTTTGGACTAAAGTCACAAAGTTTCTATACTTCCCATATTTATTTATGAAAACCGTTCTGATTGTAGAGGACGATTTGGTTAATGCTCGGGTTTTTTCCAAAATTCTGACTAAGCGGGGGGGCTTAGCCGTGAAACACACGGAAAATGTTGAAGAGGTGATGCAGATTGCTGCCAACCGCGAAGCTGATTTGATTTTAATGGATGTGTCTCTTTCGCGCAGCGTGTACCAGGGCAAATCTGTTGACGGCATTAAGATTACTCAACTGCTCAAAGCTGACCCGCAAACGGCCTGGCTGCCGATTATTTTGGTGACTGCTCACGCGATGGCTGGTGATAAAGAAACATTTCTGGATCAAAGCGGTGCCGACGGTTACATCTCTAAACCTGTGGTAGACCATCAAGAGTTTGTGAATCAAATCAAGGCTTTGCTACCTGATTGAGTGAACCATACATGAATAAGGAATAAGAAGGAAGAAGAAAAAAGGAAGCAGGAAGAAAGAATTGTTTGTTTGAACTCACATCTTGCACCATGCTCAATTACTTGTTTAGGAACAGGCTCTCCGGCCTGTGAAGCGAGAAAACTCATTCTTTGTGGAACGGGCTCTTATAGCCCGTTCTTGACAATGGTGCAAGATATCAGTTTGAACCAACAAACAATTAAAACTCTCTTATTTACAAAGTTTGCTTAAACTCTGAATCTTCCTTCTTCCTTCTTCCTTTCGATGTCCGCTCGCACAATGCTATGAGTTCGGACTTGTAATTTCTGAGGAAAAATTTGAGATTTTTATGACGAGTGAAATAGGAGTGTGCGTTGCGACGAGGAAGGAAATTATCCTCAGCGATCGCAACACCATTCACTCACTTCATGCAATCTCAAAACTATGATTAGTCTTCATCCTCATCGAAGTCAAAACCGATATCATCATCATCAACATCAGACCCCAAAGCATCATCCTCAGTCTCAGCCACAAAATCGTCCTCATCAACCTCAACTTCCTCAAAATCCTCATCAGGCTCAAGATCAGACCCGCGCCCGATCTCATAACCACTCTCGATCGTATAAGCTCGGCGCGCCGAGCGGTCATCAAGCACCACATCCTCTTGCAAATCGTGGATATCGTCATCAAACACAGCACCATCAAAACCGGCATCCCCAAGCCCAGCATCCTCATAGGCATTGAACCCAGTACCTGCAGGAATCAGGCGGCCGATAATCACATTTTCCTTGAGCCCCCGCAGCCAGTCAGACTTACCTTCGATCGCAGCCTCAGTCAACACCCGCGTAGTCTCCTGGAACGAAGCAGCAGAAATAAAGCTATCAGTATTCAGCGAAGCCTTAGTAATCCCCAGCAACACCGGAGTATAATCCGCCGGCGCTCCACCAGTAATTGACATCGCCTCATTCACCTGCTCAACCTGCCGCAATTCTACCAACTCGCCGGGGAGCATAGTAGTATCGCCGCCATCTTCCATCCTGACTTTGTTGGTCATCTGGCGGACAATCACCTCGATGTGCTTATCAGAAATATCCACGCCCTGAGACTGATAAACCGACTGCACCTCATTCACCAAAAACGTCTGCACCTGTTGGAAACTCTCCAAAGCAGCCTCAAAAGTAGACTGCCGCTCCTTGAGCACGTGGAAGAACACCTCCAGAATTTCGTGAGGGTTAGCAGGCCCGTCGGTCAAAGCTTCGGCGACGCCGACGCGCTGTCCGTCGGAAACGATCGGGTTTTGACCGGGCAACAAAGGATACTCCTCAATCCGGCCATCATCCTCAATCACCGCAAGTTCCACAGCATCGTCATCCGTAACCACGCGAGCCGTCCCCGGCCGCTTGGCTAAAATACAAGCTTCCTTCGGCTTCCGCCCTTCCAGCAGTTCCTCAATCCGCGGCAAACCTTGAATGATATCCCCAGTCTTTGCCCGCTCAAACACCAGAATCACCAAATTGTCACCCCGCTGCACCAAGTCGCCGTCGTCTACGTGCAGCACCGCACCCGCCGAAACCCGGTAAGGACGAGCCACCCTCAGCAACAGTTTGGCCGGTTCCGTCCCCGACGCCGGTACAACTGCAACAACTTGGCCGGACTCTTCGAGAACAACCCCCGGAGCTATTTCGGTACCAGCCACCAGCAGTTGACCCGGACTCACATCCGGCGTACTCGCCACAGAGATCGAAATAGAATCCGCATCTCGCATCACCAACAGCCGGCGCACTGGTTCCCCATGTCCCTCACGGATGCCCCGCACGATACCCGCTTCCTTGCAGAGAATCTCCGTGCGGGCAACTACTGCCCCAGGGGCGATCGACTGCCCATCCTCCACCAGCAGCCGCGTGTGAGTGCTCCCCTGAGTCGGATCGGCAGACACATCCCGCCGAATCACCAGCGACTCCAAAATCACCAACTGCAAGCGGAAAGTCTTGGAAACTCGATCGCCCCCATCAGCCGCAGTCACAGCCAACTCTTGCGACGCACTATCCTCTTGGGGCGAACCCCAAGCCGGCCCCGAACCGTCCGCCCCAAAAGCCATAGCATCATCCTCATCCGGCAGTAGCTCGATATCCGCCGCCAGTTGCGGAGCTCCCGAACCAATTTCCAAAATAAGCTGAGTCCGCAGCAGTTCCAATCCCTCGACAGATTTGACGCGCTCCCCATCCTTATAAGGAAGTCGCTGCACTGCTTTCAAAGATATCGACTCATTCAGCGCCGTCTGAGAAGGCACGGGAGGCTTATCCGGCACCGGAAACTCCACCACAGGCCGCAGCAGCAAAGCCGGGCCTTCGGGAGTTTCGATATACTCCGCATAGCCCAACTCTTCGGCAATCAAGCCTGGGGAAATCTCTTGACCGGCGTTGACGATTTGACCTTCCCCGAAAGTTAGCGGCGGGCGGTCAACCACATGGAGCGTCCCCGGCTTGATCACAATTTCCCGCAGGATGTCATTTTTCTGAGTGATTTCCACTGCCCCGCTGGTTTGGCAGAAAATATCCTTAACGACTTCTGTACCGGCCTCAACGTACTGACCGTCTTCGACCAGCAGCAGAGAAATATCTTTGTTGACTTCGTGGCACTCTTCTGGTATCCAGAGCAGAGTCCCCCCCTTCACGACTTCGTAGCCAAGTTTAGCTTTGCCCCGCTTGTGGACTTCCACCCCGCCGTACTTGACAATGCCTCCTGTAGCTGTGCGGTAGCTGTCGTCGAGCAGTTCGGCGACGACTTCTCCGTTGATGACTTTGCTCCCAGGAGCAGTCTTCAGGGAAAACCGCTGCTTGGAAGATGTTTCGATCGTGTAGTGGTCGCGGCCGCCTGCGCTTTCGGCCCGCACGACTGCTTGGTCGAGCAGGACTTGGGCGGTGATAATTTCGATTTCTCTGGGGTCAGCGATGCGGACTACGCCGCCGTGTTCGGAGACGAGTTTGGTTTCGGCAATCACGCTTTCGGCCGGAATGCGATCGCCATTTTTCACTGCCGGTTCGGCGCCGGGGGGCAAGTTGTAGACTTCTCCCGATAGAATCCAAATCAGCCCGCCTTTGCTGGCTGTGCGGGTGGTGTTCCCTTGGCGGTCGGTTTTTTCTTCTGGCACCAAATCAGCAAATTTGGCTTCTCCGGCTAAGTCGGAAGCCACGTCTGTAGTCACTTTTTCTGTGGTTTTGCGGGCGGCGCGACCGACGATCGGCACTTCTGCCAAAACTTGACCGGGAATGGCGCGCTGTCCGTCTTTGACCATCAGAGTAGAACCCTGGACGATCGCCAATTCGATTTTCAGTTTTTGATTTTTGGCGCCGGATTTCCCTTCTTCAAATCCGTCGCCCTCAAATACAAGTTTGCCGTTGTTTTCTGCCACCAGTGCTTCTTCGCCGTGTCTGGTGCGGAACGAGCGAGTACGCAAGTTCTTGAATTTGACTACGCCGCTTGTAGGGGCGCGTTCTTGTTTTGCGACTTCTCCGGTGAATACGCCGCCGGTGTGGAAGGTACGCATGGTGAGTTGGGTTCCCGGTTCCCCGATCGACTGAGCTGCAATTATCCCGATCGCTTCTCCCATATCCACCATTTTCAAGTGGGCGAGACTCCAGCCGTAGCAGTGCTGACAAACCGATCTGGTTGATTCACAAGTCAGGGGCGATCGTAAATACACCTCTGCTACCCCAGCTTTACCAATTTCCGTCGCCAGCTCATCGGTAATTGGCTGATTTCGGACGGCTTTTTCGCTGCCGTAAGACACGATTTCTCCGGTTTTGGGGTGGACTGCATCCCTGGCCAACACGCGCCCTAGCAGCCTGTCCTTGAGGGGAATCAGCACTGTTGCTCCGTCCGTCATCGGCCGTACTCGAATTCCCCGCTGAGTGCCGCAGTCCACCTCCCGCACAATTACGTCTTGGGATACGTCCACTAAGCGACGAGTCAAATAGCCAGAGTCCGCCGTCCGCAACGCCGTATCTACCAAGCCTTTGCGCGCTCCGTAGGAAGAGATGATGTATTCCGTAACAGTCAGTCCCTCCCGGAAGTTGGTTTTAATTGGCAAGTCAATAATTTCCCCCTGCGGGTCAGCCATCAACCCCCGCATACCCACTAACTGCCGCACCTGAGAAATGTTCCCCCGCGCGCCGGAGAAGGCCATCATGTAGACCGAGTTGAGCGGGTCTGTGGATCTGAAGTTTTTGACTACTTCGTCTTTGAGGTCTTCTGAGGTGCTGTTCCAGGTGTCGATTACTTTTTGGAACCGTTCGACTTCGGTGATTTCGCCTCTGGTGTATTTTTGTTCTGTGATGCGGATTTCTTCTTCGGCTGCATCCAGGAGCGAGCGTTTTGACGGCGGCACCTGCAAATCGTCTACGCTAATCGAAACTCCTGCTCGTGTCGCAAAGCGGAAACCCAAGTCTTTGAGTTTATCGGCCATTTGCGCTGTACGGGCCGTTCCGTAGTGCATGAAAGACCAAGAGATTAATTTTTTGAGCTGACCTTTGTCAACAACTCGATTGCGAAAAACAATTTCCTTATTTTCTGTCATTTTTCTGAGTAGTGGTAATTGGTAATTGGTAACTTTTACTGCCGTTCGACTTCGGTTCCCCGCCAGCGTTGCCGAAGAACTCAGGAACCATGTAGCCGAAGTATTGGTAATTGGTAACTGGTAATTGGTAATTGAGAAGTAGAGCGGTGGGAAAAAACACCAAGCATTTTGTAGGAGTGGGTTTAGCGTATAAGGAAGAGAGCTAAGCTAGAAGATGAATACACTCACCTGCTCTTCCCATAATAAAGTTTATTTTCACCTACCTACTTAATTGGTAATTGGTAACTTTGACTGCACTTTGACTACGCTCAGGAACCGCAGAGCAGAAGTATTGCTAAGTAGTAATGGGTAATTTTTCCGGATTCAATCACTATTATTTGTTAGCGATCATTGGTCACTTATTACCCATTACCTCTTACCCATTACTTCTTACCCGTTACCCATTTCTAATTGTTAATTACCGATTCGATCGTTTGGTGATAGATAATCCGGCCCGGAGTAGTGCGAATGAACTGATTGAGCACCTTGCCCTCTCCGTCTTCCCGCACCCGGCGGAACTTGTATTCCTTCGTCACCACACCGTCAGTCGAGCGTTCCACCTTCAGCGGTTCTCCCTCGGGTTCTGCGTTTTCTATGGCGCCTTGAAACCTCACCCACACATAAGAGTGCAAGTCAACGATTCCTTGTTCGTAAGCTACAACCGCGTCGGTAAGGTTGGAGAAATAGTGACCGGCTCCTTTTTGAGCGTCAGGATTTTCGGCTGTCAAGTAATAGCAACCGAGCACCATATCTTGAGAAGGAGTAACGATCGGTCTTCCGGTTGCCGGCGACATAATGTTGTTAGAAGCCAGCATCAGCAAGCGCGCTTCCGCCTGAGATTCCAGAGACAAAGGCACGTGCACGGCCATTTGGTCGCCGTCAAAGTCAGCGTTAAAAGCCGGACAGACTAGCGGGTGAAGCTGAATCGCCCTCCCGTCCACCAAAATCGGCTCAAAGGCTTGAATCCCCAAACGGTGGAGGGTCGGCGCCCGGTTCAGCATTACCGGGTGTCCTTCAATCACCTCCTGAAGCACGTCCCAAACGCTGGGATCGTTGCGCTGGATCAGTTTTTTCGCAGCTTTGATATTGTTGACCAATCCTTGGCGGATCAAGCGGTGGATGACGAAAGGCTGGAAAAGTTCGATCGCCATTTCCCTCGGCAAACCGCACTGATGAATTTTCAGTTTCGGCCCCACCACAATCACCGAACGGCCGGAGTAATCAACCCGTTTCCCCAGCAAGTTTTGCCGGAAGCGACCTTGTTTCCCTTCAATGATGTCCGACAGCGACTTCAGCGGGCGGTTGTTGGCCCCCACCACCGTCCGGCCCCGGCGACCGTTGTCAATCAGCGCATCCACAGCTTCTTGCAGCATCCGCTTTTCGTTGCGGATGATAATCTCCGGCGCCAGAATTTCTTGGAGTCTCGCCAAGCGGTTATTGCGGTTGATGACTCTCCGATAGAGGTCGTTGAGGTCACTGGTGGCAAAACGCCCGCCGTCTAACTGCACCATCGGCCGCAAGTCCGGGGGAATCACCGGAATCACATTGAGCACCATCCAATCGGGTTGAGATCCCGTAGCGATGAAGTTGTCAATTACCCGCAAGCGTTTAATTAACTTTGCCCGTTTTTGACCTTTAGCATTAGCAATATCTTCCCGCAACTTTTCCGCTTCACTTTCTAGCGGAATATTTTGCAGCAAAACTTGCAAAGCTTCAGCACCTATGCCTACTTCTACGCCCGTCAGCGTGGAATCTTCGCTGTAAAGTTCGTCTTCTATTTCCAGCCAAGCATCTTCCGTGAGCAATTGCTTGTATTGCAGCTTTTCTGCATTACCGGGATTGAGGACAACATAGGCGTTGAAATAGACGATTTGTTCGACATCTCGCAGTGGCATATCTAATAGAATTGCCATGTAACTCGGGATGCCTTTGAGATACCAAACGTGAGCTACTGGAGCTGCTAATTTGATAAAGCCCATGCGATGGCGGCGGACGCGAGATTCAGTAACTTCAACACCGCATCTTTCGCAAACAATGCCTCTATGGCGAACTCGTTTGTACTTCCCACAATGACATTCCCAATCTTTTGCCGGCCCAAAAATGCGCTCGCAAAACAAGCCGTCCATTTCGGGTTTTAAGGTGCGATAATTTATCGTCTCGGGTTTTGTCACCTCGCCGGTTATCTGACCGTTGGGTAAAGTTCTCTCTCCCCACTGTCGAATTCTTTCGGGTGAAGCTAACCCTATCTTGACGTAATCAAAGCGTTGTTCTACCTTAGCCATTTTGACTCCAATTGATGATTTACAGTTGATTATTTGTGGTAATTTATCTTTTTTGTTGGCTTATTTTGCGACTAGAGTCAATTTTATTCTCCTCTATAGGTGACGTTTCTTTTAATATCAGAAATGATATTTCTGGATACTCCAAATTCCTGAGCTATTTTAGCAAGGGATTCTCCGGCTTGGATTTGTTCTCGGATCTCAATAGCTTGAGCAAAAGTTAGCTTGCGTTCGAGATGTCCACCCATGCGAGGAAGTGGAACCTCTTGACCTGCTTCCTTCCAAGTGACGTGATACTTAATGTCATGTATGGTTTTGCGGCCGACACTGTATTCCTGTGCTACATCTTTCATCCTCTCTCCTGCTGCTAGCTTTTGTCGAATTTCTCGCACCTTTTCCCAGTTTAATTTGGCATTGGAAAGGGGATGACTTTTGCCTTGAGTGCGTCCTTTCTTAGAAGCATCCAATAAATTTTGGGCACGAGTACCACCCCAAAGGTGTTCTGGATTAATACAACTGGGATTGTCGCAGGTATGACAAGCGTCGATTGAAGTCGGAATTTCACATCCTAATTTCTCTGCTAAAACAGCACGAGTAACTGATTTCGATTTCCCATTTTTTAATAAGTATCTGCCATAGCCTGAAGCATCCTTTGCACCTTGAAAAATTATGCAGCGGTTGTCTTGAATTTCTCCTAAAAAACCGGGGGGGACTGTAGTGAAGTTATCGGGAATATTTGCCTTAAGTATTTTAGTAATAGTGTCACGATCTACTCCATACTCTTTTGCTAGGTGGTTCTTGATGGTTCCAGATAAATATTTAGTCTGAATTTCCCGCAGTTGTACGATCGACAATATGCCAATACCGGGAATACTTTTGCGTCTGGGAGTTTTGCGATCGCGCCCAATCATCTGCCCCGTATTCTCAGCAGCAGTACCTACTACCAGATGTGCCGGGTTGATGCAGCTTCGATTGTCGCAGGTATGGCAACCAAAATAACCGGAACCGAGGAACCCTGCTATTTTTGATTCGAGGACTAAGCGGTGGACTAAAACCGTTTTGCCATCGATCCACTTGCGCCCGTAACCGTTGCCAAACTTGCTCCCTTGCCAATTAATACAGCCCGTCGCCCGGTCAACTTCTCCTTGAATTCCTGGGACAACTGTTACAATAGTCATGTCAGCGTCTCTCCTTTTTAGAGCGTTGATTCGCCTCAGCAGTGGTACGAACACTGCTGAGGCATTTTTATTTGAGATTGTCGATTAAAGATTAAAGAATGGAATGCTGTCAAAAAATCTTTAATCTTTAATCTTTAATGCCTAATCCTCGTCAAGTTCGTCACGAGAAAGCGATTCGTAAGTAGGCCGGGAGGGCGATCGCTTGCCCCCAGCATCCGCCATCAAATCCACCTCAACGTGCTCGCTGCCTTCGTCGGATGTATTCACCTTGTGCACGGCAATATCCAAGCACAAAGATTGCAACTCCCGCATCAGCACCTTGAAAGATTCCGGCGTACCGGGACGCGGAATAGCTTTGCCTTTGACGATCGCATTCAGCGCTTCATTCCGCCCCTGCATATCGTCCGACTTCACAGTCAGCAACTCTTGCAAAGTATAAGCGGCGCCGAACGCTTCCAGAGCCCAGACTTCCATTTCTCCGAACCGCTGACCCCCCTGCTGCGCTTTGCCGCCCAAAGGCTGCTGCGTTACCAGCGAGTAAGGCCCTGTGCTGCGGGCGTGGATCTTATCGTCTACCAAGTGAACCAGCTTCAGCATATAGGCGATGCCGACTGTGATCGGGCGATCGAACGGTTCCCCAGTTCGGCCATCGTAGACAATTGTCTTGCCGGGGTGCTTTTCATTAAACACCCAAGGCTTGCCGGTTTTTTCGCGTGCCTCCTGTAGCTTGCCGTGTACGGTTTCCCGCGACTTTTCAGCGCCGTGCATTTCATCAAAAGGCACCATCTTGAACCGCATCGACAGATTTTCGCCCGCCCATCCCAGCAAGCACTCAAAAATCTGACCCACGTTCATCCGCGACGGTACGCCCAAGGGATTGAGCACTATGTCAACGGGAGTTCCGTCGGGCAAATAAGGCATATCCTCCATCGGCAGAATCCGGGACACAATACCCTTATTTCCGTGGCGGCCGGCCATTTTGTCGCCGACTTGAATCTTCCGCTTTTGAGCCACGTAGACGCGGACGACCATGTTGGCGCCGGGGGGCAGTTCGTCGCCCTGTTCGCGGGTAAACACCCGCACGTCCACCACGCGGCCTTTTTCGCCGTTAGGGACGCGGAGGGAATTGTCGCGCACGTCGCGGGCTTTTTCGCCGAAGATTGCCCTCAGCAATTTTTCTTCCGGCGGTTGGTCGGATTCGCCTTTGGGGGTGACTTTGCCGACTAGGATGTCGCTGGCTTCTACCCAAGCACCTTTGCGGATAATCCCCTGTTCGTCTAGCTGGCGCAGCGCGTCTTCGCCGACGTTAGGAATTTCGCGGGTGATTTCTTCGGGGCCGAGTTTGGTTTGGCGGGCTTCGATTTCGTATTTTTCAATGTGGATCGAAGTGTAGATATCTTCGTACACCAAACGCTCGCTAATTAGCATGGCGTCTTCGTAGTTGTATCCTTCCCAAGGCATATAAGCTACGAGGATGTTGTGGCCCAGAGCGAGTTCTGCCCCTTCGGTGGAGGAACCGTCGGCGAGCACTTGACCTGCTACGACGCGATCGCCCTCATAAATCAGCGGACGCTGGTTTAAACAAGTATCCTGGTTAGAACGCTGATATTTTTGCAGTTCGTGTTCGATGCAGCCAGCATATTTTTGCTTCCAAACCGAGGGCTGTTTGACTTTGAGATCGTCGTATTCCTTAATCAGGAAATGTTCTTCGCTGGAATTCGATTCGGCATCTACAGGCAGGGGTTTGACAATAATCCGGGTAGCGTCGATGTAAATTACCTCGCCGTCTATCCGGGAAACCACAACCATCCCGGAATCTCGCGCCGCCTGAGCTTCCAAGCCCGTACCGACGAGGGGCCGTTCTGGTTTCAGCAGCGGCACAGCTTGCCGCTGCATATTCGATCCCATCAGAGCTCGGTTGGCGTCGTCGTGTTCCAAGAACGGAATCAGCGATGTCGCGACGGAGACGATTTGCACTGGCGAAATCGCCATGTAGTCCACCTGCATCGGCGTAGTCGTCGTAAATTCTTGGCGGTAGCGGACGGCTACGGTTTCGCCCAAGAGGTTGTTGTCTTCGTCGAGGCTGATGTCTCCGGGGGCGACGCGCAAATCGTCTTCTTCGTCGGCTGTCATGTAAACAGGGGCTTTGTCGCGCAGCACCCGTCCTTTTTCTACTGGATAAAAAGGAGTTTCGATGAAGCCGTAGGGGTTGACGCGGGCGTGGGTTGCCAAGGAACCGATCAGACCGGCGTTGGGGCCTTCTGGTGTTTCGATCGGGCAAATCCGGCCGTAGTGGGACGGGTGAATGTCCCGCACTGCAAACCCGGCGCGCTCGCGAGTCAGACCTCCAGGGCCCAAGGCGGAAAGCCGACGTTTGTGAGTCAGTTCTGCCAGAGGGTTGGTTTGATCCATGAACTGCGATAGCTGGGAGGAACCGAAGAATTCCTTGATTGCTGCTACCAGCGGTTTGGGGTTGACCAGAGAAGCGGGGCTGAGGGAGTCGGCATCCGAGACGGTCATTCTTTCGCGGATGATCCGTTCTAAGCGGTTGAGTCCGACGCGCACTTGGTTTTGCAGCAGTTCTCCGACACTGCGGACGCGACGGTTGCCTAAGTGGTCGATGTCGTCGGTGGAGCCGATGTCGAATTCGAGGTTAATTAAGTAGTCGATCGCCGTCAAGATATCTTGCGATGTCAGCACCCGCGTTGTATCGGGGACTGTCAAGCGCAATTTTTTGTTGAGTTTGTAGCGGCCGACTCGGCCCAAATCGTAGCGTTTGGGGTCGAAAAAGCGCGAGTTGAGGAGCTGTTCGCCGCCCGCCACGGTGGGGGGTTCACCGGGACGGAGTTTGCGGTAGAGCTCCATCAAAGCTTCTTCTTCGCCGAATTGTCCTTCTTTCTCGATCGTTTTTTGGAAGTATTCCGGGTGGCGGAGTGAGTCGTAGATTTCGCCGTCTGTAAGCCCCAAAGCTTTGAGCAGCACCTGAGCCGATAGTTTGCGGGTTTTGTCGATTCTGACCCAGACTAAATCGTTTTTGTCTGTCTCAAATTTCAGCCAAGCGCCGCGGTTGGGGATCAGACTGGCGTTGTAGGAACGGCGACCGTTTTTGTCGGTTTCTGATTTGTAGTAGACGCCGGGGGAACGCACGATTTGGTTGACGATGACCCGTTCTGCGCCGTTGATGATGAATGTGCCGCGCTCGGTCATCAAGGGCAAGTCGCCGATGAAGACTTCTTGTTCTTTGATTTCCCCTGTTTCTTTGTTAATCAGGCGGGTGGGGACGTACATTTGCACCGAGTAGGTGCTGTCCCGGCGCTTGGCTTCGTCCACATCATATTTGGGGCGCTTGAGTTTGAAGTCTTTGCCCATGAAGTGGAGTTCCAGCTTGCCCGTGTAGTCTGTAATCGGGGAGAAGCTGTCGAGTTCTTCGATCAGCCCGGCTTCTAGGAACCAGCGAAAACTTGCCCGCTGGATTTCGATCAAATCGGGCAAGGTGAAGGCGAATTCTGTGTAATCTTTAGTGGTCATGGGGGTCCTTTTTCCGCAGTGGCTCTAGCTTTTTACATGGCGCCAAGGCTGGGCTTTTTTACCTTGTTGCGTTTTTTTGATGGATTGTGTGAGAGAATTTATATGATGTTTTCGATCGCCTGCCAACTGCTGCAACGGTTATTATTGCTGGTGGCTCGCAGTATTTTTGTGCGGATTTTTGTTTCGATCGAGATGCTTTTAGCTCCGATCTCGTGGTATCCCAGGGTTAATTCCCTACACTTTTGACTCCTAAAATTGACTTGACAGCTATTGCCAAATTGCTGAGGTTCCAAGTTTCTTCTGATGTGTAAGTTTGAGTGTGTAAGTTTGAGGTATTGCCTGAAGTTTTGACCGCTCCCGAAGGTTAGCGTACTCGCGTTGTGTTGGTAGTTCCCGGGCGACATCGCAGTCGGGGATACTAAGCCAACGCCCGATCGGTCGGTTCTTTTTATTATAGGACGCAAATCCGATCGCAACAGGCAACGCCAAAAGAATCTCCAATAAAGGATGAATCCGGTTTTTCTGGCTGGATAGAAATGGGATTGTCCCAATCGCGGGCTCCTAAATCGACCTGTTTTCCTCGTTTCTGTGCTCTGCTATAACTAAACTGAAAAGCCGAATAGCTGACAGGCATTTTCTGTTGTCTGCTGGGACAAAGTTAAGAGAGAAACTCCTCTCAATTTAGCAACTTGCTCGGCTACGTAGTAGACATAGGCTGGTTCGTTGCGTTTTCCCCGCTGGGGTACGGGGGCGAGAAAAGGGCAGTCTGTCTCGACTAGGATGCGATCGCTATTTACCATACAAGCTGATTCTTGTATTTGCAAGGCTTTTTTAAAGGTGACTGTTCCGCTAAAACTAATGTAGAAACCTAGGTCTAAAAACCACTGGGTTTCTTCGGGCGTGCCTCCCCAGCAGTGCATAACGCCACGCACTGGCCCGCGTGTTTGCCAAAAGTTCCTCAGCATTTGGGCCATTGGGGCGGCGGCGTCGCGACAGTGGATAATGACTGGTTTGTCAAGTTCCCGGGCGATTGCAAGCTGTGCCTCAAACACTTTAAACTGGTGTTCTCGATCGTCAGCTTTATAAAAGTCCAGTCCGGTTTCGCCGATCGCTACTACCCTAGAGTCCGAGCTTGCTAATTCCCTAATCTGGCTCGCAGTCTCGTCTTTCCACTTGTCCGCATCTAGGGGGTGGAGTCCAACCGCAAAGGAGACTTCGGCAAACTGATTGGCGATTGCTTGAATTCCGGCAAACTCTTCTGGCTCTACACAAGAATGAACCAGCCGAACTACACCAGCTTCGCGCCAGCGTTCTCGAATGGCTTCTAACTCAGATTTGTAGGTTTCAAAGTTGATATGAACGTGAGTGTCGATGAGCTGCATGGGGAAGCAGATTAGAGGTGATACGGGAGAGTCCTTGTGGGATAGGGCGAGGGGGGAGTGAGAGAGTCTGGGAGTGGGAGTGGCAGAGAGTGTGTGGGAAAAATGTTCCGTCTTCTTTCTTCCTTCTTCCTGCTTCACGCTTGACAATTCCCGCATCCAGGATACCCGCCACGCGATCGATCCGTCCAGAAATAAAAAACCTGTATCCGATGAAACTTGCCGAACGTATTTATCTCGCGCAAGTCAATGCTTCAATCGAAAATCGAAAATCGAAAATCGAAAATCGATTGACTTGTTCCCTCAACATCCATCCCTTCAATCTTGTACACTGCTTCGTCGGGTAACTTTCTGCTTCCTTAAGACGCTACCGAGGATGTTTCGTGCGGCTTGAGGGTTCTTGCCAAGCGGGACTTTTTGCGAGCGCCGTTGTTGCGGTGGAGTACACCTTTTTTGACAGCTTTGTCAATTTTGCTGTAGGCCTCAGACATTCGCTGCTGGACTTCTTGCATTAATTCCGGGCTCGGAGCTGCGGCGTACTTGTCTACGGCAGCGAAATATTTCTTCATCAAAGTTTTGACCGCTGACTTGTAAGATTTGTTGTACAAGCGGTTACGTTCGGCGATTTTGACTCGTTTGACGGCGGACTTAATATTTGCCATAGTTCAGTTGCTGGAAGTAGGTATTCATTGATACACCCTAGTCTCAAGACAGTCTCAAGACACGGGGATTTTGAAGGACAACCTTTTCGGGAGCAATCCGCAAAAAGCTTGATTTTTAAGGGCGGAGTGAGACAGCCACTCTCCATTTGCTCAGATTGAGCTGAGTCTGTGGCTACTTTTTGGCGACGCCCGCGCAATAATTTTTTATTGACTCATCTAACTGCCTGTTATTTACCCCTGACAATACCCACAGGTATGACACGGGTGTTAAGGAGGCGTTTTGCGGTGTTTCCACCGTCACGAGTTAAAGTCACGGTTTATTGCGCGCAATTTTCAAGTATACAATAATTTGGCGTTTTTTTATAAAAAAAATATCAGGTGTTGGAAAAACTAATATAGCACCTATTTTGCTTAAAATCCAATTCTCTGAAAAATCCAAGTTAAGCTATAAGAAAGAATACGGGTTATTTGGGCTTCGGCAAGAAGCACTTACCGAAGGTAGAAGGTAAAAAGCTGAAGGTAGAAGGTAGAAGACAGCCGGATCTGAAGGTAGAAGCTAGAAGGCAGAACCAAAATTCTTGCGATCGAACACTCTCCCTCTCGGATACGATCGGGTCGAAAACTCTCCCCCCTCTGCGTTCCCACCCTCTCTCACGGCACCCGGTTCTCTGGCGGGCAATTATTCCTAGAGAAGGTGGTGACTTGTCCTCAGTGTTGCAAAATCCTCGACAGAGATTTAAACGCTGCACTGAAGCCTTGGAAAATGCCGCGACTATCGCGGTTTAAGCTTGTGGACTGGTGGTGGCCTACTTCTCTAGGAGAGCCCCACAAAAATCCCCAATTGTCAAGCAAATGTTAGTGAAGTTATAGACGGCATTCCTAATCTCCATGCTGCGAATCATTACTCAGTGGGTTGAGGCACAAGCTGAACTGCGACGGATCTGCGATCGCACCCATGACGAACTTGTCGTTCACAAAGAAGCCACCGTGCGGGAGGTGCTGCAAGCTGTAAGGCGCAGAGGCGATCGGGCTGTGCTGCACTACACTGCTGAATTTGACCGCATGACCCTAAATGTGGAAGATTTACGGGTCAGCGGCGCCGAATTGGATGCTGCTTACCAGCAGGTGTCGAAAGAATTATTAAATGCAATCCGCACAGCTTGCAAACAGGTAGAGGCGTTTCACCGACAGCGCGTACCCAAGTCTTGGGTGCAGTTTGGCGATGACGAGATTGTTTTGGGCAAGCGCTACACGCCGGTCGATCGAGCGGGAATATACATTCCTGGCGGTCAGGCGTCCTATCCGAGCTCGGTGATCATGAATGCGGTTCCTGCGAAGGTCGCCAAGGTGCCGAGACTGGTGATGTGTACTCCCCCCGGACAGGAGAAGAAAATGAATCCTGCGGTGCTGGTAGCGGCTCAGGAAGCGGGAGTTGATGAGATTTATCGGGTAGGCGGGGCTCAGGCGATCGCGGCTTTGGCTTACGGTACGGAAACTATTCCGAAGGTGGATTTAATTACTGGGCCGGGGAATATTTACGTCACCCTCGCTAAAAAACTGGTTTACGGGACTGTGGGGATCGATTCTCTGGCTGGCCCGTCGGAAGTGTTGATTATTGCGGATGGTTCGGCGAATCCCGTACACGTGGCTGCGGATATGTTGGCTCAAGCTGAGCACGATTCGATGGCGTCGGCAATTTTGCTGACGGCGGATTCGGTGCTGGCTAGGAAAGTGGTGGCTGAGGTAGACAGACAGTTGGCAAATCACCCGCGCCGAACTTTAACAGAAAAGGCGATCGTCAACTATGGTTTAGTCGTAGTAGTTGACTCGCTCAAAGCGGCGGCGGAACTCTCTAACGAGTTTGCCCCCGAACACTTGGAATTGCAAGTTGCAGATCCCTGGGCTTTGCTCGACCAAATTCGCCACGCTGGGGCGATTTTCTTGGGCTTATCGACGCCGGAAGCTGTAGGTGATTATTTGGCTGGCCCGAATCACACTTTGCCGACTTCTGGGGCTCCGCGCTATGCGTCGCCGCTGGGTGTCGAAACTTTTATGAAGCATTCGAGTTTGATTCAATATTCGCCGGCTGCACTTAAGAAGGTGGGTAAAGCGATTAATGTTTTGGCCCAAGCAGAGGGGCTTCCTTCTCACGCTGATTCGGTGCGGCTGCGGACTGAAAATGAGGGAGAGGGTGAGTTTTAGATGGTAGATTGGAGATTGGCGACCGACAAAATACAGAGGTAGTCAAAAGCGAGTGAAATGCAATGAAAGGAAGCAATTCTCTTGCGATTATGGTAGCTTTACATTCTGCGACAAGCAGCCCAGTTTATTTGCACCTACCTACTTACGCACTGCGGGCTTAAGAAACCCGGTTTCTTCAAGAATCTTGCTGAAATGACGCGATTATGTTAAGAAACCGGGTTTCTGGGTAGGTAATAATGATGTTGGTGGGAGCGCGAAATTGTCGAAAGTAGGCGACAAGCAACGAAAAATTTAAAGTCTAAATATCTGAAATTTAAAGGTGCACGGTATTGAATACTGTTTTGGTAGCGATCGACAATTCAGAGTTAGCGACTCAGGTATTGCAAGTTGTAGGACACTTTCAGCTAGAACCGACGGCAAAGGTGATTCTAGTTCATGTTGTGAGTTACGGTACGTCGGATTTTGACGCGGTTGTCGATCGACCTCACGCTCACGGAGATGAGATTGCTTACCGAGAGGTGGAGAAGTTACTGCAATCTTATCAGGAAAAGTTGCCTTGCCAGAGCGAATTGGAAATTGTTTCGGGACAGCCTGCAGAGGAAATTTTGCGTTTGGCTAATATTTATAAAGCGGATTTAATTGCGATCGGCTGTCGCGGTTTAACTGGTTTAAAGCGGATTTTGGAAGGTTCGGTGAGTGCTGAGGTTGTCGCTGAGGCTCCTTGTTCGGTGTTGGTGGTGCGGGCTAAGTAAGGGGAATTGAACCGCAGGGATGGACAGGCGAGACGCCTGTTCCACGGAGATTTACAGTAGTTAAAACTTGTAGGGTGTGTCAGCCAAGAGTTATTGAAGCTGCAGATAATATAACGAGAGGTGACGGACGGATACAACTTTTTGTTTATTTATCATGTTAATTGTTGTAAAAATTTGAGACTCCGTTTCAAACAGTAGTTAGAGTGTCAGCAGGATAAATGGTTGATTGGACTGTGGCTTGAGTCTCTCGTCGGTTGGATATGTCTCGCCAAATCCGCCTTTTCCCAGTAAAAGGATGTGTAATCTCCGGCAATAGTTGGTTTGAGAATTACTTTAAAGCCACAATATTTTTATAATTAGCACACACTCCGATGCAATTCGGCGTGTTTATGAAACCGTTTAAAAAGCACTTTTATTAAAACTTACTAACTGCCAAGGCTATGACTAAAAAACCGCATCCCTTAATTCCGCAAATTCTGGCTGCTTTGACTCTTTTTGGGGTGTTGGCTTGTGCGACGACAGCTTCAACTCCCGCTACCCAGACTCAAATTAATGATGCTAATGCCTATTACAGTCAAGGGCTTGCTCGTACAACTCAAGGAGATTTCACGGGTGCTGTAGATGATTTTTCTAAAGCTATAAACCTTAATCCAAAAAAGGCTGAGGCTTACAGCAAGCGGGCTTTTGCCAATCTTAGGCTAGGGAAAAATGATGATGCGATCGCAGATTACACTAAGGCGATCTACCTTAATCCCAAGTATGCTGATGCCTACATTGGTCGGGGTAATGCCCAGTTTTTCCTAGGGAAAAATGATGATGCGATAGCCGATTATACTAAGGCGATCGACCTTAATCCCAAAGATGCTGCTGCCTACAACAATCGAGGTAATGTCAAGTATGACCGAGGGAAAAAAGATGAGGCGATGGCAGATTATAATAAGGCGATCGACCTTAATTCCAAATATGATGCTGCCTACTGCGGTCGGGGTAATGTCAAGTCTGCCCTAGGGAAAACTCAAGAGGCGATCGCAGATTACACTAAGGCGATCTACCTGAATCCCAAAAATGATGCTGCCTACAACGGTCGAGGTAATGTCAAGTCTGCCCTAGGGAAAAAAGCAGAGGCGATCCCAGATTACACTAAGGCGATCTACCTGAATCCCAAAAATGATGCTGCCTACAACGGTCGAGGTAATGTCAAGTATGACCTAGGGAAAACAGAAGAGGCGATAGCAGATTTTTCTAAGGCGCTCGAGCTGAATCCCAAATATGCTGATGCCTACATTGGTCGGGGTAAAGCCAAGTCTGCCCTAGGGAAAAACGCAGAGGCGATCCCAGATTTTTCTAAGGCAATCGAGCTGAATCCGAAAGATGCTGGGGCCTACTTCGCTCGCGGTGATATCAAGTTTACCCTAGCTAAAACAGAAGAAGCGCTCAGAGATTTTTCTAAGGCTATAGACCTTAATCCTAAATATACTCATGCTTACCATATGCGGGCTACTGTCAATTCTATGCTGGGGAAACAAGCAGAGACGATCGCTGATTATACTAAGCTTATAGACCTTAATCCCAAAGATACTGGCGCCTACGGCGGTCGGGGTCATACCAAGTATGCCCTAGGTAAAACAGAAGAGGGGATCGCAGATTTTTCTAAGGTGATCGACCTTGAACCCAAAAATGCTGGCGCCTACTTCTATCGGGGTGTAGGCAAGGATAACTTAGGGAAAAAGAAAGAGGCGCTCGCAGATTATAATAAGGCGATCGAGTTGGCTCCCGCCTATCCTACTAATATTTACCTCCGTCGGGGTAATCTCAAGTCTGCTCTCGGGAAAAAAGCAGAGGCGATCGCCGATTATCAAAAAGCCGCTGACTTGTACAAGCAACAAGGAAAAACCAGTGACTATCAAGATGCTCTTAATAAAATTCAAAAATTCTCAGCAAAGTAGCAACTTAGAGATTGTTTTGAGAAACCGAAGGAGGAGATTGTGCGTTGGGCAAATATTTATCAAGCCGATTTAATTGAACCGCACAACCGCAGCAATGGGTAGAGTAGATATCAACCAACTTGCTGCAATCCCTTACTATGCAAACTCTGCTCGATGTGCTGCATTTCCTTCATATCCTCAGCCGCAACTATCCCGTAAATTTCCGTGTAGATTTTTCCGTATTTAACCTTCTCTAAAGCCGACAGGATTATTAAGTCCTTGCGATCGAGTTCTGGTTTCAGCGTGACAAGAATCGATTCCAAAGTCCCGTCCATTCGCCAGTTACTGGAATATTGAGCCACCTCCTTTCCCCGCCCCAGTAAGGTATGGCGCTGCAAGCAAAGCGGAGTCGATCCATTAACTCGGAAATTGGCATCTATGGCATACAACTCTCCCTCAGAGTCTTCCAGCACGTCGAAGCCAATAACGCCGAAATAACCCTGTTGGTGAGCATATTTACCAATAGCGGCAATCATCTCAAAAAACCTACTCATGTCGGTTTCGCGGTAGTGAATCAGTCCCCCTAAATAGTTGCCATCAGGGGTGACAAGTTGACCGGTAGTGCCGATGAGCCTGATATTTCCCGTTTTGCTGACATAAAACTGCACGCAGTAGTTCTGCACTTCATTCTTGACGAATTCCGAGACAATAATCGTATCCAGCAACTTAATATCGAGATATTTCCTCACTTCCTGCAAGCAGTAGTTCAGATCGCTGGCGCTTTTGATAATATAAGTGCCTTCTCCAGAAAGTCCGTGGGATGTTTTAATCAAGTAGGGGAATTGCTCTGGTAACTGAATGCTTTGGAGATTCACTTCGTGCAGATTGTAGCTTTGATATTTCGGACATTGCACGCCTAATTCTGCTAGCGTTGCTTTGCTGAGCAAGTGGTAGTGGATTTCGGGATGGACGGCGTGTTTTTCGGGTTTGAGATTGTCGAAGGGAAATAGAGTCAGGAGTTTGTCAAAGCGATCGCTTCTGCCGAGATATTCGAGATAAGTTGAGCAGTCTATCATCTCCATATTGCTGTTGCTGAAGCCCAAATGCTCCCGCCAATAGTCAATCAGCGAGTTCGGCGGCTGATTAATTACAATCCCTGGGATGGCATCGCCTAACACAGCCAGATTTTTCCAAGGTTCCTTCTGGCCTATCTTGTCGAAAGAAGTTTTGGTGGCTTCACTGCTGCCGTCTTGAATAAAGTATTTTTTTCTGTTGGGGTAAGCAGCCCAACTGGCAGTTGCAGGGTAATTTAGGATGAACGCATAACGTGCATCTGTGATGTCTGGAGCAAACAAATCGGAAAGAGAGTTGCCTTGAAAGTAAGGAAAGTCGTAGGTTGAGTTCATAGAAATATCCAAGTCTAGTTTGAATTCAACTGTTTTCCCGGCCACTAATTAGCTCGATGAACATGGGTTTTTTATCCATAATCTTTCGCGCCACAGAGATGGGATGGCGCACGCCTTGAACATTGGCGATCGCTCCCCAAGCTAAGGAACGACCTTCCACGATCGCTGCGTCTAGCTCTACTTCTCCCTTACTGTTAAGAACCGAGCCACAGCCTGCGTTAAATGTCTGGTCAGTTTCCAGAACCCGGATAGCTGCCTCAACGGCTTCTGCTGCTGTAACCCCGCTTGCTAGCACTGCCCAACCCGCTTCTGCTGCGTTACAGCCTGCATTGTTGGCTGCAACCTTCTCTTCTGAGATGGTTTTTGCTCCACCGCGAACAATAATACCTATTACTATAAATCTCCTTTTTTAACCTTAAAAAATACTTAAAAGTTACTTAGGTTAAATAAAAAAAAAATCAATTTTTAAGCAATTTATAGGTGTTTTTTGACCCATCCTAGTTGTACAGGTTAGCAGTCTTGAATTTTGGCTTGTTCTATCTTCAGATGTAATTATTTTTGCCGCTGTTTGTGTTCCTCCAGACCTAACTATTTAATCATTTTTAATAAAAATAGGGCGAAGTTATGTCAATAAAGCACTTTGCGTGACTAAGAGGTACAGTAACAGCAGTGAGCAAAATAATTGTCGATTTGCTTACTTGAACATAATTTCACTTCCAATTCCAAGAGTTTTTCCACAATCTGCACACTTCGAGGTACAAATCTCCTGAGCAATGCCTTTAATTCCCACCATAAATGTTCGATAGAGTTAAATTCCGGTGAGTTGGCGTGATAAATACACCACAGTTGCTCCTACTCCTTGGATCATTTCTTCTACCCCCTCTACCTTATGTACCTTCAAATTATCCATGACTAATACCGCTCCTTTCCCTAATTTGGAAGTTGTTCTTGCACAAATTTATTGAACTCCTCTCCATTCATAGATTTTTCCCTTGTCTTCATGGCGATTACCTTCTTATTGCTTATTGCACCAACTACTGTCACCCTAGTTCCTCTATAAAATGGCTTAATATCTTAGCTTTTTTCTCCCTTTTTACTTCTGTATCTGGACCTCATTATCCCAATCAATACACCCATTTAGTCCAAAAATATCAGATTTTATGGTTCGACATCTCGGATTTTTTCCCAATATTCTATGCGCTTCTTTTGATTAATTTCTTTATGGGCTTGACTGCTGCGTAGTGTTTTTTTTTCAAAGTGAGTTCCTGCTTTTTGAGGAATCGGCCTGGGGGGGTGACAACCCACCCCAAACCCATAGCTAGTAAGGATTGAGCCAACTTGTGGTAAAAAAAGATAGGCAG
>NZ_JAUBRP010000063.1:0-29865 GCF_036701935.1 Microcoleus sp. M2_D5
CAACAAACTACATTGAAATTTAGTCGGATTTAACTGTAGCATATTTTGGGTTCCAGTTAAGATGCGTTTACCCTGACTTGTTGTGTCGCCTCCCGCCTTAGTAAAATTTCAGTGCGTGCCGAATCGCAATATCGTTGAATTGCAGCAAGCTTTGCAAGAAATTATTACCACAAATAGCGAGGAAAGTCAAGCATTAATTTCAGATTTTCCCGCCTTTGTGACCGAGGTTTTGGGGTGGGAACCCTATGATTTAGTGGCAGAAATTGCTCCAGAATTTACGGTGCCACTTCCTGACTACGGCGAGACTTTAAAACCAACTTATACAGTTCTAGATCCAGAAGCAGTTCGCCCCTGTATATTAGTCCAAATTATAGAAAATAATCGCCCTTTTGATGAATTAGATTTAGACTCAGAAAAAGCAGGTCAGTGGAATGCTTCGCCACAAGCAAAATTTGAACGCTTATTGCGCGAAACGAGTGTTAACGTGGGGTTATTGTGCAACGGTTCGCTATTGCGCTTGGTTTATGCGCCGCGTGGCGAATCATCGGGGTATTTGACGTTTCCGGTGGCAGCGATGTGCGAAGTGGCCGGCCGCCCAATTTTAAGTGCGATGGTAATGCTGTTAGGTTCGGATCGCATTTTTGTTGCGCCACCGGAACGCCGTTTGCCAGCTTTGTTGCAGGAAAGCCGCAAATATCAAAGTGAAGTTTCGACAAAATTAGCCGAACAGGTTTTAGATGCCCTCTGGGAATTGTTGCGGGGATTTCAGACAGCGGATGAGGCGAGTAATGGTAAGTTATTGAGTGAAATTGCTCAAACAGAACCGCAGCATATTTATGGGGGATTGATTACAACTTTAATGCGGTTGGTGTTTTTGTTGTACGCCGAAGATGAGGGGTTGATGCCGCAAGATTTGGTGTATGTGCGGAATTATGCGGTGACGGGACTGTATGAACGGTTGCAAATTGATGCGGGAAATTATCCCGATACGATGGATCAGCGGTATGGCGCTTGGGCGTGGTTGTTAAGTTTGTTTGGGTTGGTTTATGAGGGCGGCGGCCATTTACCTCAGTATTTACCGGCCCGTCACGGTCAGTTATTTGACCCGGATGAATACCCGTTTTTACTAGGTAAAAAAGTAGGGTACGCCGTCGTCGAAAATCTCGGTGAAATGTCAAAAACTGAACAAGCGACGCACCAAACAAACTCAGTAGGGTGCGTCGCCACCGAAAATCTCGGTGAAATGTCAAAAACTGAACAAGCGACGCACCAAACAACTCAAACAGCGACGCACGAAACAAACTTAGAAACAGCAACGCATCTTACAGAAGTGCCGCGTATTTCCGATGGGGTGATTTTTCGCGTATTAAATCGGTTGTTGATTTTGGACGGAGATAGACTTTCTTACCGTGCTCTTGATGTAGAACAAATTGGTTCGGTTTACGAAGCGGTGATGGGTTACGAAGTCGAACGGGCCCAGAGTCCATCTATAGGAGTGTGGAGTAAACCTAAAAGTTCAAAAGTCTCAGTTACGGTTGTGGTTAGCGTCGAGGAAATTCTCAAAACTAAGGCAAATGACCGCGCTAAATTTTTAAAAGAAGTGGCGGGATGCGAGATTTCTGGTAATTCCCTCAAAGCGTTAAAAGAAGCGAAAAATGCTGATGATTTAGTCGCGGCGTTAGGGCGGAAAGTATCAGCGCAAACTCCCACTTTAATGCCTGTGGGTTCTCTTTATTTGCAACCTGGGGAGGAACGGCGGCGCAGTGGTTCCCATTATACGCCGCGCGCGATGACGGAACCAATTGTTAAGGAAACTCTCAGACCGATTTTAGCAGCATTGGGAGAAAATGCCACGCCTGAAGAGATTTTAGAGTTAAAAGTTTGCGATTTGGCGATGGGTTCGGGGGCGTTTTTGGTGGAAACTTGCCGCCAGTTGGCGGAGAGGTTAGTGGAAGCTTGGAACAAACACAATGCTTTGCCGGAAATTCCCCTTGATGAATATCCTTTGTTGTTTGCGCGGCGGTTGGTAGCGCAACGGTGTTTGTATGGGGTGGATAAAAATCCGTTTGCAACTAATTTGGCGAAGCTGTCGCTATGGTTGGTGACTTTGGCGAAAGAACATTCGTTTACTTTTTTAGATCATGCGTTGAAATGTGGCGATTCTTTGGTGGGGTTGACCTATGAGGATATTAAGAATTTTAACTGGATTCCCCAAAAAAGTGAATCAGAATATGGGCCTTTGTTTGCTGACAAAATTGCTAAAGATATAAATCAAGCTAAATTCTATCGGGATGAAATAATTAATTTAGGAGATGAAGAGGAAAACAGGAAGATAGCTAGTTATCAAAAAGCTGAACAAATATTGAAAAATCCACGTTTGACGGGGGATTTAGTAATTTCTTGTTTTTTTGCAGAAGATAAAGATAAAGCCCGGAAAGAAAAGCGGGATGCTTTGCGATTAAAGGTTGATGTGTGGCAAAAAGGATTGATTGAAGATTCAGATTTGATAAGTATTAGCCAAGATTTGCGAACTAGAAAAAAGCCAATAATGCCGTTTAATTGGGAGATAGAATTTCCCGAAGTGTTTGATAGAAAAAATCCTGGTTTTGATGCGATTATTGGAAATCCGCCCTTTTTGGGAGGAAAAAAAGTCAGCACAAACTTTGGCAATGAATATTTAGAGTGGCTAAAAGTAGCTAACCCTGAATCTGATGGAAATGCTGACATAGTAGCGCAATTTTTTAGACGAGGTTTTACAATTCTGCGAAAAAGCGGTTGTTTGGGTCTAATTGCTACAAATACCATTGCCCAAGGTGACACGCGCAGCACTGGTTTAAGATATATCTGTCAGAATGGTGGCACAATTTACAATGCAACAAAGCGGTTTAAGTGGATTGGTTCGGCCGCAGTTGTAGTCAGTATTGTGAACATCCAAAAAGTAGATACAGTAGGGTGCGTCGCTACAGATATTCTCGATTTATCTCGAATATCTCCCGCAGCGACGCACCCTACGCAACTCGCAGCGACGCACCCTATACTCGACGGGCGACAAGTTCCGCTAATTTCTGCATTTTTGTTTCATGCGGGGGGTAATGAAAACCCTCAAACTTTATTAGCAAATGCTGGTAAAAGTTTTATAGGTAGCTATGTGCTAGGTATGGGGTTTACATTTGATGATACTAACCCCGATGCTACAGCTATTACAGAAATGCACCGTTTAATTCAACAAAATCCTAAAAATGCCGATCTGATTTTTCCTTATATTGGGGGTGAGGAGGTTAATTCTAGTCCAACTCATGCTCATAATCGCTATGTGATTAATTTTGGTGAGATAAGTGAAGCTGAGGCGCGGGAATATCCAGATTTGATGCAAATTGTAGAGGGAAAAGTTAAGCCTCAGCGCGCTTCATTAAAACGTGATGTTTATCGGACTCGTTGGTGGCAATTTGCTGAAAAACAACTTGCTCTTTATAAAGCGATCGCCAAGTGCGATCGTGTGTTAGTTGTTTCCCGTGTTGGTCAGCATGGATCATTTGCTTTTTTACCCAGAAACATAGTTTTTTCTGAAGGTTTAGTCGTTTTTGTAGATGAACGCAATTCATTTTTCTGCATTCTACAATCCCGCATCCATGAAATTTGGGCAAGATTTTTCAGTTCATCCATGAAAGATGACCTTCGCTACACACCCACAGACTGCTTTGAAACCTTCCCCTTCCCCTCAAACTGGGAAACCAACCCGGAATTAGAAGAAATAGGCAAAACCTACTACGAATATCGCGCTGAATTAATGATACGCAACAACCAGGGACTCACCGAAACCTACAACCGCTTCCACAACCCGGACGAACGCCACCCGGATATAATAAAACTGCGACAATTACATCAAGAATGCGATCAAATTGTATTAAACGCCTACGGGTGGACAGACATCGCCACCGACTGCGAATTCATCCTTGACTACGAGGAAGAAGAGGAAGAAAGCGAAGGAATTAGCAAACGCCAGAAGAAAAAACCTTGGCGGTATAAATGGCCAGAAGAAATCCACGATGAAGTATTAGCGAGATTGCTGGAATTGAATCTGAAACGCTATCAAGAGGAAATTCTGGGAGGGAAAGCGGCTGAGGGGAAAGCGAAAGGAGGTAAAAAGACATCATCTAAATCTCGCAAAAAAGTTTCAGATAAGCCGCCTCGTATCCTTGGTTTTCCTGATAGTCTGTAGGGTGCGTCAGACGAAGATTTATCGCTAATAGCAAAGAATTGATGAGTGACGCACCCTACTCACACCATTGCAACTAACTTATCAATAGTCTGAGATGCCCAAGGTTGTACTTCATTTTCTTGCAAAACTTCCGCCCCCAAATCCCTGTAAGTTGAGATAGTTGTTTGATACAATTTGTTTAGTTTTTCATAATCCTGCCACTCTTGTTTTGGGGGAAGTGCAACAATTCCTATGGGCAATTTAGGATCAGATTCTTTGACATCTGAAATCATCCAAGAAATAGAATCTTGGAGACTTTCAGGAATGTGAACCTCAAAGGATATTCCGTGCGCCGCAAAGTAAGGTTGACCGTTAGCAACAACCGCATCAAACTTGTGTTCTTTATGACTTCCTTTTACAGGAAAATCATTTTTTAGCATTTCTTTTAAAGCAGGTTTATCATCATAGGATATAAGAGTTTTTCTAATTATAGAAGTTGTAATCCTCGCAGCATCTTGGCGATTTCGCTTAGTTTTTGTAGGAACTACATTAACCAGGTAAGTCTGCGCGATATCTTCTAATAAATTCTCGACATTATCTAAAGAGCCGTGAGGTTCTGTGAATTGAATACTGTTAATCCAACCCTGTGCAATTTTTTTTAATCGCTCATGTTTAGGAGTGCCATCTGGCTCATCTCCGGGGAAAAGCAAACCCTCACTGGCGGCGAAGTTCATTCGTTTCGCAAAGTCTCTGAGAAAATGAATATCTTCGCGACCAAAAGCCTGCACTCGACTCCAATTATTCAAAAATTGTACGCGCACATCATTGTCATCAAAAGCAACAACGCCAATATTAATCCGTTCATCAGCGATGGGATTGGGGACGTATTGAACGATACTATATCTGCTTGCCATTGCTTTTGCCTCCCTCTATAAGAAAGTGCTTACAAAAAAGTTAATAATTGTTGTTGCTGTCTAGTTAAGTATTCTACTAGAGTAACACGCTCGTCAAGAGTTAGCCCCCACTCGTTAGGCGGAGCTGCCACTGCTTGAATGATTGTTTCTTCACTGACGCTTGAAAGCGCCCGGAGTGCCGAGCTAATCTCATCTGGGGTAAAGTTGCAATTTTCACGCAAATAGGAGTTTAGTTCAGCTTTGGGTGCTTGTATCAGATCACGCTCTGTCCAATTGGGGCCACCGGGAAAGAAATGACCATGATCCACCGAGTAAACTAATCGCGGTGGATTCTTCTGGAAAATAAACTGGATGTCGTTAGCATAGACCCATCCGTACAACACAGCAAGCAAAACAAACCTGGATCTATTTTCAGGTTCGCTAGTTGCAATCAACTCCCAACTATCAAAGCAATCTGGTATAAAGAGAGTAGCGTGTGCTGTGCCTGAAGGAATATGAGAGAGACGAGGTTCAATCGCAATAAGTTCAGCCGACACTTCAACAATCTTAGGTTCGCCAACGGGTGCGCCTATTGCAAAGCCAAGCCTTGCAGTAATCTGGTCATTTACAATTTGTCGCCCTGCTTGTTGACCTTTAACCACATACTCTCTACCATCCTGACACTTGAGCAAAACTGGTTCTGCTTTCGTTCTCCACCCTTTGCGAAAAGTTGTTGCGCTGATAGCTGTTTCTGGTCGGGAGAGTGCATCGTTGAGCTGTTGCTTCCAGTGTTCCCTCGCGTTTTCTGTGTTTTCATTTTGGCCCATAAAAGCAAGTATAAAATTTAAGTATATTCTCCTAACTTATCTGATTACTATCTGTTTTGTCCAGTCATTTTACAAAAATCTGGACATAACAAATAGAGTTGAAGATTATAAATTATAGAGCCATACGGTTCAGTTAAATTTGCTAGTAACCGATTGAGAAAAATTAGAGGTTGAACAATGGATAACTTAACGAATAATGCAACCACCTACCGAGAAATTGTCAAACAGGTAATCTGGAAATATGCCCAATTAAAGCCTTCTCACGGAGAGATCCGACTAGATCCTGTGTTTGACGAAACTCGCGATCGCTACGCCTTGATGCAAGTTGGTTGGGATCGGGGGCGGCGAATCAGAGGAAACCTTATTTATATCACGTTGGAAGCTGGTAAAATCTACATTGAATATGACGGTATGGAAGGCGGCATTACCCAAAATTTAATTGACGAAGGCATTCATCAAAATGATATCATCTTAGGTTTTATGCCACCAGCGCAAGTCCTTATTACCGCCTAAAAACAATGCCCGTGATGCTAAAAAAACCGGGTTTTTTACCTAATTTGTCGGCGACAACCAAGAATTTTCTCCAAAAACCCGGTTTCTGACTATCTCTGATGCTAAAGAAACCGGGTTTTTTACCTAATTGGTTGGCGATAACATTTTATTGGTAGCGTGCGTCAGGTAAAAAAATATCGTTAATGTGAGAAAATATTGGGGTCTGACGCACTCTACTAACTGCTATATGACAACCCCCGCCGAAGTTCGCCAACACCTAATCGACGCTTTACAACTCGACCTCATCGGCCCCATCCCTGACGACGAAGCCCACGCCGCAGAAATTATCAACCAACCCCCTTCCCGCTGGTATCTCAGCGGTTTTCTCGTACCCTACGGGGCCGGCCTCGAACAGCGCAGCGACGACACCAGCAACGACGAACTCGACGAACTCAGCCGCCCCAGTCCCGGCGACGACGAAAACCCCCCGGAAAAATCCTCCGCCCGCAGAGCATTTTTTCCCTCTTCAATGGGGCTGAGTTTCCTGGTTCCCAAAGAAGCAACTCACTTCCGGGCGATCGCATCTTGGGGCGACTACTCGCCCATTCCCACAGAAGAGGAAAAAGCAGAAACCAAACTGCAAAGTCTCGTCTCCGGTGATTGGCTGCGGAAACCTCAACAGGTAGAGGTAGATGTTCCCATCAAAAGCAGCACCTCGCCCTACACCTTGGACATTCCCGACAGCGGCGGCTTAAAACTCGTCATTTCCGTTCGCCCCGTCTTGTCCCAGATTAAGTTACCCCCCGGTACCCGTTCCGTCTCCGCTTTCCTTGTCAACTACCGCACTCCCACCACCGACGACTCCTTGCGAGATACCACTTACATCTTCCAAGCAACTTTAACTATTCACACCCCCTACCCCCTCGTCCCCCGCCCGAATTTGCGGGGACAAACCGATGATGATTGGGATGAAAAGGTGGCAGACTTGCAGTATCGGGAAGACTGCGAATTTGCTGTTGGTCACAACATTTCGGCGATCGCCCTCGTCCACTCCGACTCGATTTGCAAGGAAATTCGCACCGCCTGGATACCCACCGCTGACGTAGAAAAAGTTATCGCGGCCATTGTACCCGGAACTGAACTGGAAATGGAAGCGATCGCTGCGGCACCCAGTCCCGCAGCTTTGCGGTCAATGCTAGAGCCAATGGTAACAGCTTACGGCGATTGGATTGCAGACCAGGGACACAAATTCCCCCTCGATCTCAACCGAGCTCAAATTGCCCAAAAGTTGCTCAACCGCGCCCAAGTCGCGCGCGATCGCATCGCTGCGGGCCTCGACGCTATGAATGACCCCGAAGTGTTCGAGGCTTTTAGAATTGCTAATTTCGCGATCGCCAGATCCATCCGTCAACGGGTTACCCATGACAGTGAGAAAACCCCCGCAGAAATCCACGCCCCCAAATGGCGGCCGTTTCAGCTAGCATTTCTGCTGATGAACTTAACTGGAATTGCCGATCCAGAAATGGGCGATCGGGACATCGTAGATTTGCTATTTTTTCCCACCGGCGGCGGCAAAACAGAAGCATATTTAGGGTTAGCCGCATTTACTTTAGTTCTGCGACGGTTGCGAAATCCAGGGCTTAGCGGGGCCGGGGTTAGTGTCTTAATGCGCTACACTTTACGCCTGTTAACCTTAGACCAACTGAGTCGTGCCGCCACCCTGATCTGCGCTTTAGAATTAGAACGGCAAAACGATGTTCAAAAACTTGGCACTTGGCCTTTTGAAATCGGGTTGTGGGTCGGACAAGCAGCCACGCCAAACCGCATGGGACGCAAAGGGGACAACAACCCAGAAAGTGCCCGTGCCCGCACCATTGCCTATCAAAACGACGATCGTAGTAAACCCTCACCCATTCCGTTAGAAAACTGCCCTTGGTGCGGTGAAAAATTCACCCGCAACTCCTTTACCTTATTCCCCAATGGAGAAAATCCCACGGATTTAAGAATTCTCTGCACCAACCGTAAACGCTTTGCCAATGGTCAAGCGCAATGTACTTTTAAAGGAAATAATCCCTTGCCCATTGTTGCGGTTGATGACCCCATCTATCGCCGCGTCCCCTGTTTTATCATCGCCACAGTCGATAAATTTGCCAACCTACCTTGGGTCGGAGAAAGTGGGGCTTTATTCGGAAAAGTCGATCGCTATGATGACAACGGATTTTACGGCCCGGCTACTATTGGCATCGGTCGGACACTAGAAAAACCTCTCCTACCACCAGATTTAATTATACAAGATGAATTGCACCTAATTTCCGGGCCCTTAGGCACGATGGTCGGACTTTATGAAACGGCTATCGACGCCTTATCAGCTTTTGACAAAAATGGCAAAAAAATCTATCCTAAAATAGTTGCTTCAACTGCCACCGTGCGGCGAGCAACAAAACAAATTCGCGCCTTATTTGGTCGCACAGAAGTCGATGTTTTTCCGCCTCCTGGCCCAGACCGCCGCGATTCATTCTTCGCCAAAACTGTCCCCGCCACGGAACAAAACCCCCGCACTTATATCGGCATTGCCGCTCAAGGTCGCAGCTTAAAAGTCATCTTGCTGCGGACTTATTTAGCTGTATTAGGGGCGGCTCAAAAACATTGGGATGCCAACGGTGGTGCGAGGAATAAAAATAATCCTGCTGACTCTTACATGACCTTATTGGGTTATTTTAACTCCCTGCGAGAACTGGGGGGAAGTCGGCGCATTGTTGAAGATGAAGTCAAATCTAGATTGTTAGGATATAGCCAGAGAAAACGGGAAAATGAGCAGTCAGGATGTTTTGCTAACCGCCGAATTAACGATGAACCTTTAGAATTAACTTCTCGCGTTAGCACTAGCCAAGTTTCGGAAGCAAAGCGCTGTTTAGCCTTAGCTTTTTCAGACGCACACCGAGTGGATGCTGCACTAGCAACTAATATGATTTCTGTGGGTTTAGATATCACTCGCCTCGGATTAATGGTCGTATTAGGACAGCCAAAAACAGCCGCCGAGTACATTCAAGCAACCTCGCGAGTAGGGCGAGACGAACAGCGGCCGGGATTAGTCGTAACATTATTAAATGTACACAGACCGCGCGATCGCTCTCACTACGAACGTTTCGGCGCGTGGCACAACACTTTTTACCGGGCAGTCGAAGCAACCAGCGTCACGCCTTTTTCCCCCCGCGCCATTGACCGAGGAATTGCTGCGATTACCGTTGCTTTAGCGCGTCTAGGCAATCCAGAAATGACCGCACCTTTAAATGCAATTAAAATTACAGAACAACGCTCAAATTTAGATTTTGTTGCTGATATCATTGCCCAGCGTTCTGAAATCCACGACCAAGACCGAGACGCCGAAGAAACCGAAGAATTGCGTCTGAAACTAAAAGAGCGAGTCAATAATTTGCTCGATACTTGGCAATACATAGCTTCGGAAAAAGGCAGTTTGCAATATCAGCAAGAAGTGGGAGTTGCACCGCCTTTATTATTTGACCCCCTTGACCCAGACTTGCAGAGGCAACCGCAACTCGCTAAAAAGTTTAAAGCACAGCGTAGTTTGAGAGATGTGGAACCTGTTGTCAATTTGTGGGTGAAAAATCCAGATGGCTTAGAGATTGATGAGGAGGATTAATTCGCCCACGTCGCGTCAGATTGAGCATCAAGATTAACTCGCTTAGGGTGCGTCAGAAAAAAAGATTATTTAATTGCGAGCAAATTTCTCTCTGACGCAGCCTACAAATAAACTCAGTAGGGTGTATCAGAAAAAAAGATTATTTGCCTAGCGGAAGATTTCTCCCTGACGCACCCTACTAAGTAACTAATTGCGAACAAATTTCCGGCTGACTTACCCTACCAACTACAAACTAACTAAAATCAATATGAAAATCCCATCAGGACAAATTCGCCAAAGTCAAATTTTAACCACCTTCGGGCCAGGGGCAATGGTCGATTTGCCCAACTATTCGATTATTATTGGCGGGTTAAACCACTGGCGGGGCGATAAATCGCGCATCCACGAAGAGCGCCTGGAAGAGCGAGTTGCCGAAATTCTCGGCCTGGCCCGCGTTGCCCTGTACGCTCCCCCTGTAGATGAACAAGACCCCAGTGCCCCTCGCACAGGCATCACCGCCTTCACATTTCCCACTTGGTTTGTAGCGCAAGAGGATAGCACTTGGAAAGCTTTCAACGGCAAAGAATACCGCACCAGACCTTTAATTCGTTGGGGGAGTTTGGTTAAGGGAAAATATCTTAATGCTGAGAGGAAGAAAAAGCCTGTTGTTCCGGTGCGCTTCGTGCAAGCTTGCGCCAACGGACATATCAGCGATATCAATTGGAATGCTTTTGCCCACAACAATTTGGACGCTCTATGCCGAGGGCAATTGTGGCTCGATGAAAGCGGTTCTGGCAATGATTTCGCTGAAATCTTCGTTCGCTGCGAAGCTTGCAAAGCCCGTCGCCCCCTTTCTGATGCCACTGTCCCGTATTCTAAAGTGCTTGGCCGGTGCTTGGGAGAGCGCCCTTGGCTCGGCCCGGTTGCAAAAGAACCTTGCCTTTCTAGAGAGGGCGATCGCCCGTTGTATAATCGACTGTTAGTGCGATCGGCGAGTAATGCTTATTTTGCTCAAGTGCTTAGCGTGATTTCTCTGCCGGACACTGACGCCAAACTCAGGGAAGCTGTCAATCAAGTTTATGAAGATTTCCTGCAATATGCTGAAGAGTTAAATGATATCAGAAAAGAGCGAAAAAAACAAAAAGTCTTTAATGCTTTAGAAGGTTTAAGCAACGAAGCGGTTTGGGCAGAAATACAGCGAAGAAAGGCAGGATTTTCTAATACAAAAAAAAGCATTAAGCAAGTGGAGATTGAAACTTTACTTGCTAGTCCTGATGAAGTTGGGGAAGATGTGTCCGAAGGAGATTTTTACGCCCGCGCTCGCAAGTTAGAGGGGTTAAATCCTCTCGCAACAGCTCGCATTGAACGCATTATTCTAGTGCATCGGCTCCGAGAAGTCGTGGCGCAAGTCGGATTTACTCGTTTTGAAGCAGCTATGCCGGATATTGAGGGTGAATTAGATATTAACGTGCGACGGGCAGCTCTTGACATCGATCCGACGTGGGTACCGGCGATTGAAAATAGGGGTGAAGGAGTATTTATCGCCTTTAAAAAACAGGCAATTGACCAATGGCTGAAGCAAAAAGCTGTTCGAGAAAGAGGGGAAGAGTTGGATAGGGGTTTCCAGAAATGGTGTAACACTAGAGGGATTCCGCAGGACAAAGCCAAGTTTCCGGGATTGCCTTACATTATGTTGCACTCCCTCTCTCACTTATTAATTACTGCTGTTTCTCTGGAATGTGGCTACGCGGCTAGTGCCATCCGGGAACGCATTTATGCTGGGGATTCAGGCTACGGTATTTTGCTCTATACCGGCACCTCTGGTAATGATGGAACTTTGGGGGGATTGGTGCAAATTGGCAAGCGCATTGAATTACTGTTAATCAGCGCATTGGAGTTAGGAAGGCTTTGCTCTAACGACCCAGTGTGTGCTCAACACGAACCGGAAAATCATGCCGAAGACCGTTTCTTACATGGGGCTGCTTGTCATGGGTGTTTGCTGATTGCTGAGACTTCTTGCGAACGGCGCAACGATTTTCTCGATCGGGCTTTGGTCGTAAACACAGTTAGTGGTAACAGTGCTGCTTTTTTCCCCGATGAATTGTGATCTCTAAGGAAGACAGGCAACGGAAATTTCCCCCGTGGGGAATTCCGTTTAATATTACCGGAGTTTATAGATATTCCGAAACCGACAGCATTCAGCATCAAACAGCAACTTAACCGTTCCCGTTCCGCTATTGCGCCCTTTCAATCCAATAATTTCAGCCATTCCTCTATCAGGAGAATCAGGATTGTAATAATCGTCCCTGTAAACTCCAAGCACAACATCCGCATCCTGTTCAATCCCACCAGAGCCACGCAAATCCGATAAAGTTGGACGTTTATTTGTGCGAGTCTCTACCCCCCGATTGAGCTGGGAAAGCAGCACAACCGGCGCGTCAACCTCGCGAGCCAAAATCTTCATCTGCCGCGTAATTTCGCTGATTTTATTGACAAAATTTTCATCGGCTGAATTCACCATCAATTGCAGGTAATCAACAATTACCAAACCCAAGGGGTCGTGCTCGCAAAGAACAAGAGCGTGCTGGCAGGCGCTCGCAAGCAATCAAAACAGGAATGGAGCGTACTAAAAACTGGAATCAGCACGTTTAGCGACCTTCTGTTAGTGAGTCGGCAGAAGAGTTTTTAGCAAAACAAAGCCTTTCTCTCAAAAAATTAGTGAGGCTTTGGAGCAAGGACTGTCATTAATAAAAGCGACTGAAAAGGCACGGATTGCGGTTATTAATACAGTACATAAAGCTCAATAGTATATTGGTTCAAACAATCGTACATATCACACAGATAGGCAGCCAGAAAACACATCGGATTGTTAAAGTACAGACTAGCGTTCGAGCCGAGGCTAGTCAAGGGTTATAGGATTGCAGTCTAAAAAGGAAGCTAACCAAAAAGCCCCAAGCGATGCTTGGGGCTAATAGATTATTCTTCGTCGTCATCCTCATCATCAAGATTAATCATCTCTTCAACCAATTTGCTTCGGTCAAAGCTCCTGAGTTCTTTTTCAACAATTCGCTGGTTAAAATCGAGAGCTGGTTGCATGATTTTAATCTTTTCGCGTAAGTCGTAGTGTTTCCTTTTAGTTTCAAGGCTGTGTCCCATTGCTAAAACTGAAGCTTGTTTTTCGGCGTCTGATAGACCAATTTCTTGACTGTAGGTTTCAAACGAGTGACGCAACTTGTGAGGAGACATAGCAATTTCGGCAAAGCGCCAAAAAACTTGTTTAACTTTTTTTCCAAAACTTGATGAATTCAGAAGTTTTCCATTTTTGTACTGGAGAAAAAGAAAATTATGTTTCTGCTCTTTAACCAAAATCTTACGCCACTTATTAATCCACATTTCAAGGTAGTGATAAAATCGGGTGCCATCGAGGAAAGTGAAATTGTTGAGAGGAATTCCCACTTCTCCGTAGGTTTTCATGGTTTTGTAGTCTTCAGGCCACAGATAATACTGAGCCTCACTAGGGTTTTTGGATTGGGACAGGGACGGCGAACTAATTTTTTGTGGGGATATATTAGCGATCGCTCTTTACGCCTAGAGATTGCTGCCTGTATTAATAAGGTGATGAATTATAACCGCCATTAATAGGTGGAAGTCGAGCGACTACTGTAAACCGAGTCAGGCGGTAAATTTTTATCCGACTGTCAAGCTCGCTCGGGCAATAACAGTTTAGCCGATTGCAAAGCGCGGGCCCGACAATAATATTTCACCCGACTGTCAAGGCTGACATAACGGCTGCTGTGTTGCCAATTTTCTCACACTTGCTTAACTTGATTTTTAATTCAACTTAGATACTGTAACTTGATTATTAAATCAATCCACTTTTTGTTAAAAACGCTAAAAAATTAGCTAATTGTTGCGTCAGCTAAAATCAGGCATTTGCAGTATAAAGTCAGGCAAGTGCAGTATAAAGTCAGGAGTTTGCAGGTATTTGCAGGAACTGCACTTTACCTGTATTTACCGGAAAATATCCTGCAAATGCCTGACTTTTTCGGTCAAATTACTGCTTTTTTGTCCAAGGACTGCCTTTGCCTGTTGAGGCTGGTTTTGGCTGTTCTCAATCGGTAGCAAGCAATGTTTTTGTCCGTACAAAACCTTATTTACTAATTTTAAATAAAAACGATGCACCCTTATGAATGGGGCATCATAGATGTTAAGTAGCTTGATTGTTACCCGCTCTTCGACTGTGCCGGTTGCTCACATTGCTCCTGTTGTTGTGACAACTTCGTAGCAGCACTGGCATCAATTCCTCCCGTCACATCTGGGTAGCGATCGGCTTGAGCGACAGCTCGATCGCCTACGACGGAGTTCATAGAATCAAACAGGTGATCGGCTACCCATCTCGCGCCGTAGCTTCAGCTATTGAGGAGGATTTTGCGGTGGCAATCGACGCGGGCCTTTCTTGCATCAGTCGATATTGTGGCGATAGTTGGCGAGACGCAATTTGAAGAGTTTAAGCAGCTAAAAGGTGATGGGCGATATCATAAAAACGTATACAGGACTTACGCAGACACACTATATGTAGTGTGCAGACAACTACGTTAGCGAAGCACTCGTTGCAGGATCGCACCCACTTGACTTAGAGGACGATCGACAGATCAAGGGCGATCGACAGATCAAGGGCGATCGACAGATCAAGGGCTCAGGTATTTTTGGTATCTTTCAAAATGTTAAATACGAGGTAATCAGAGCTAAAATAAGTAATTAACCATTGAAGGCAATGTGTAAATATGTCATTCAACCATTTGGATTATTGCCAATATTTACTTAGTAGTCAAACCAATTACACCTTGACAAATTTAGCAGACTATCTGCAACAATTCAGCCATGATACTATCAATCGTTATCTCAAGAAATCAGAATTGAGCCCTAGTTTATTGTGGCAGAATATTCAACGAGACATCCAAAAGAGTGATGAGGCTTGTGTAGTATTTGACGACACAATTTTAGATAAAAGGTTTGGACAAAAAATTGAATTAGTTCATCGTCAATATAGTGGTACAGAACACAGAATTTTACCCGGAATAGGATTGATTAATTGTGTGTATATCAATAGGGAAATCAACCAATTTTGGGTAATAGATTACCGAATTTATGAGCCATTGGGAGATGGCAAAAGCAAGCTAGAACACGTTGCTGATATGATAGATGATTTGGTAAATTGCAAACAACTGCCTTTTGCCAAAGTCTTGATGGATAGCTGGTATGCGTGTCAAAAACTGATGGCAATGATTGATAATTTAGGAAAAATTTATTATTGCCCTTTAAAAAAGAATCGGTTGGTAGATGATACAAGGGGAGTAGAAAAATATAAACAAATTGAAAAAGTGCAGTGGACAGAATCGGAACTCCTGTCAGGAAAACTGATCAAAATCAAAAACTTTCCTGCCGATAAAAAAGTGAAACTTTTCCGCGTCACTGTTTCTGCCAACAGGACGGAATATGTAGTAACTAATGACTTAAATCAAAATGACATAACAGATGTCAGGAAAATTTGTAGTCAACGCTGGAAAATCGAAGAATTTCATCGTGAGCTCAAACAATTAACAGGTATTGAATCTTGTCAGTGCCGTAAAGCCAGGATTCAAAGGAATCATATTACCTGTGCAATTTTAGTATGGACATTTCTCAAAAAAACAGCGCGTTTAATGGGAAAAACCATCTATCAATTAAAGAGTGAATTACTGTCAGACTATCTCAAAAAGGAACTGAAATACCCAGCAATACGTTTAGCACTTGTTTGACAGAAGAGTTGGTGATTTCTTGATTAATTAAATTTTTTATTGTATGGACGATCGCGGTCGGAGTGAAAACGCGGTTGCCCTTTTTCGGCACACTATATGTAGGGCTTGCTGAAAAAGTCAGAAAACAGCATTTAGAAAGATGAGTGAATTTGAGCTGGCATCGGCAATATAAGTTTTGTCAATCTTGTGATGGCGAAACATAGCTTTTACCAATGATTGAAGCCAACAAACATGACAAAAGGTTTTTGTTGTGAAATAGACAGAAAAAAAGCCAAAAAGCCTGCCGTAGCAGGGCAGAAAGATTCATCACCAGAAAAGTTATTGCGATGCTTGTTTCAGAAGTATTACCAAGTTTAGCCATCACTCTACCGAGGCTGAATCTTCTTTTGGCTTCTCCAAATTTTCCCTCAATTGAGTTACGAATTCTCTCGTCTGACTGAGCCTGTTTTTTCGTTGACTTGCTGATATTTGTCGGGGGCCTTCCTAGAGGGGGGCCACTCATTCTAATCCCTCTTTCTTTGCACCACGCTCGATTTTCTTTCTTTCGATAAATTCGATCTACATGAATTGATTCAGGATAGAATCCCGTGAACCGTTTAAATTCTTCTACTTGTTTCTTTAAGTCTACAGACTCGTTAAAATTATCCCAACTAATTCGGTCTAAAAACACGTATCCGTTACGACAACTGGCTGACAGCTTTGCCCCAAACTCAACGGATTTCCCGGCTTTCCCTCTGACGATCGGGCGGATGTGTGGTTGTGTTAAACTTACTATTCGGTCATCTATACTGTTTTTTTTGTTTTCATACATCCATAATTGTTGACGGTAGACTTCTGTTGCCACTAACAGCATTCTATAATAATATTTACTCAGAGACTGTAGTTCTCCCATACCATCGATATGAGCTAAATTTCTTTTGATATATTGGAGTTGTTTTTTAATCGCTTTTCTTCGTACTTTTCGTGATGGTTTCCGGTTTTTGGCTACTGTTAAGTATGCTTTTCTGGCTGTGTTTCGATAGGTTCTTGGTTTTTTTTTTTGCGATTTAATTTGAGTGTGTAGAGCATCTATGATTTTTTCGGTATATTCCCTCCCTTGATTTAATAGTCCTAAATCGGTAGGATATTTTATGTCTGCTGGGGCACAGGTTGCATCTAATATTAATTTTCCTTGATTTTTGGGTTCACTTATTTCTGATGACTTTTTTTCGACTTCCTCTCCTGGCAGTTCTGTCTGCTCTTTAACCATTTTTTCGTTAATTTTATTGATTAGGTTGACACCTATTCTTTGCCGAAAATGAACGAACATTGATGAGTCAAATGGTGAAGCATCACTATAGGTAGTCATGCCTATAAAGTATTGTAGGTATGGGTTTTCTCTTATTTGTTCTACTGTTTCCGAGTCACTGGTTCCTAACCTTTCTTTAATTATTAATGCCCCTAATGCTATCCGAAACGATTTCGCTGGTGCTCCTGTTGAGACTGTAAAATTTTGAGCATATTCGGCTTCAAATTCTGACCACGGAATTATTTTTGCCATGATTACCCAACGATTATCCTCTGACAATTTCCCTGCAGATGGGCAGGTCAAAGTTGGATGGTGGGTTTGGGCTTGGGTCAACTTTTCGGTACATTACGAAAGTGATGCTGTACTAGGCTTTTGACTAATTTTAGCTCATAATCTTACACACGCTCAGCGCCGTCAGGAGCCAAAGTCTTTTGATGTAAGGGTTTTAGGCTTTTTCAGCAAGCCCTATGTAGTGTGCCTGCGTAAGTCCTGATAGATTGAGTTTGGCAGTCGCATGATCGAGTGTCGGCTCGAAATTTTTTACCAAACTCTTGCACCGTTCCATACTCGCATTCGAGCGCTCAATTACCCACCGGGTCAGTATGACGACAAATCCTTTCTTCCCTTGCTTCTGCTTTTGAGCCTTTGTCGGCTTGGGAGCCAGTTCAAATTGAATTTTGGTCATAATTTGGGGATAAATCTCTTCTAACGCTTTGAGCAGCACATCTGGATGATACCCCTTGTCGAGCAGGATGGTAGTTAAGGGCCGGTCATCGGGTTTATCTTGGAAGTAATCAATGTTGTTCGCCAGCATCTCAATCAACCCCTGGTCATCCGAGACGTTGGCTTTGGTACAATGGGTGAAGAAGGGGAATCCCAAGCTATCCACAGCCAAATGTCTCTTGATCCCATTCGTCAATTTGTAGAAACAAAACCCTTTTGATATCACACTGGCGTTACAGGTGTTTTTCACTGTTTGTGAGTCGATCATTAGTAATCTTGTCCACTTTGGTTTTTCTTGACCTGGACTCGTAGCTAGGAGTGCAAAGCATCTCTAATCTGTTTGAGAACCCCTTCTGACCTCCAGTGTTTGTAGTGCCCGAATACCGTAGAGTAGGGTGGTAGGTTTTTGGGTAGGTCGCCCCAGTTACATCCATTCTTGAGTTGATAAAAGATGCCATCTAGGATTTGTCGTGCAAGTCCACCGTGGCGGTCTAGTTTGCTTTTTATTGGGCAATAACGGCTTGATAAGTTCCCATTCTGGAGCGGTTAAGCTACTGGAATATGGCATTTATTTTTCATCTTACCTCATTATCTAAGATCCCAGATTGGTTCTATATAGAGCGAGCATTTGAGCGTTTATTTTTTAACAGGGCGTTGCTGAAGTAGGGTAGGACAAATTTATAGTGCGCTCGCCCAAAAATAACGCTTCAAAAAACGTAAATCTTATGCAATTTCCTGAATATGAGTTAACTCATGTTAATAAAAATGGTTAGAAAAAAGCTAAACATAATTATATTTGTGTCGGTTGTTACAGAGAATTGATAAATTGCTATCAACCTCATAAAGGTTACTCGGAAGAGGTCAAAGGTGAATGTCTCAAAATGTCCGTCAATGGTAGGGGTTTCCAAGCAATTGAGAGAGTCAAAGGTATTATCATGTTCTGCGTAAGTTTTGTTGAAGTTTTGTAACAACGCTGCCAGTATCAAGCTACCAGGAAAACTAACTGTGGGAAATATTTAAATTTGTAGCATTAACTACAAAGACGATCGCGCCCGATCTAGGCTTTTTATCAAAATAATTATCAGAAAATTGGGTTTAAAACCCCGGTTTTCTAGGACTCATTTTTCCAAGGTTAAGTAATGTAACATATTTCTTGACGTTGGAAGTAAGTCAAAACTACACTAAAAGTAGATTTTAAAGGTTGAGTACCTCGCTGCAAAGTAAGGAAAAATCGTAATTAAAGTCAATAACAATATAGATATAGAGCTTTGGAATTGGTACGCGGGGATTATCGTGAAACCTAGGGTTCTATGCACTTAAACATCCCAAAGATATCGCTATGCTCAAAAAGAAAATGCGGGGAGGTAAGGAAATCCCATTTATGGGAATACTAAGACCGAAATGTCTTAATATTCCTCACCTCTTTAAGCTCAAAAATGTCAATTAATGTTAGCGAATCGCCTTCAGCTTTGCTCGATATCAGGATAAATTGCGCTCCGTTTACCCCCGCGAGAAGCTCTAATGAACAACCGCGAACCCGTCTCGAATCCCACTGCTTCATCCACCCGCCAGGGAAATAGTAAAGATTCTGAACCTGAGAAAAGCTACTTTTCTCCTCCTCCTGCCGTATCCTTGCCCAAAGGGGGTGGGGCGATTCAAGGAATGGGCGAGAAGTTTGCTGCCAATCCGGTGACAGGGACTGGCTCAATGTCAGTGCCGATCGCCACCAGTCCCGGTCGCTCTGGGTTTAGTCCGCAACTTTCCGTGGCCTACGACTCTGGGGCAGGCAATGGGATGTTCGGGTTGGGCTGGAGTCTGTCGGTGCCTTCGATTACGCGGAAGACAGACAAGGGTTTGCCTCGCTACTGGGACTTTGAGGAGTCCGATGTCTTCATTCTTTCGGGTGCAGAAGATTTGGTACCCGTGCTTAAATCAGATGGCACGGTTGATGAAACGTTGCGGGATGGATACTATATTCGCAAATATCGCCCTCGAATTGAGGGATTGTTTGCCCGAATCGAACGCTGGACAAAGGTGGATTCGGGAGAGATGTACTGGCGATCGACTTCTAAAGACAATATTACGACTCTGTACGGCAAGACTGCTGAGAGCCAGATTGCCAGTCCCGACAATCCAACCCGTGTATTTAGCTGGCTAATTTGCGAAAGCTATGACGATAAGGGTAATGCGATTCGTTATGAGTACAAAGGGGAAAATTCTGATGGGGTTATTACAGCACAGACACATGAGCGCAATCGAACCCCGGAGAGTCGATCGGTTAATCGCTACCTGAAGCGGATTAAATATGGAAACCGAACGCCTCGACAACCCGGTGAAAATCTGAGCCTGCGAACAGATTGGATGTTCGAGGTGGTGTTTGACTATGGAGAACACCACCAGACGAATCCAAAATCGAATGACTCAGGGGTGTGGACTGTTCGCAACGACCCATTTTCTTCCTACCGGGCTGGCTTTGAAGTTCGTACCTATCGTCTCTGTCAGCGGGTGCTGATGTTCCATCATTTTCCAGAAGAGGAAGGGGTGGGGCTCGATTGCTTGGTGCGATCGACAGATTTCGCCTATTCTTACGAACAAAACCCAACCGATGTTCGCAATCCTATTTATTCGTTGTTGTTCTCGGTGACACAGACGGGATATCAGCGGGATTCACTAGGGGGCTATCATTCAAAATCTCTGCCACCGCTGGAGTTTACTTACAGCGAAGCCCACATTGATGAGACGGTGCGTGAGGTCGATGCTGCGAATCTAGAAAATTTGCCCCAAGGGTTAGATGGGACGCGCTACCAGTGGGTGGATCTGGATGGGGAAGGGTTATCGGGAATTTTGACGGAACAGGGCAATGGGTGGTTTTATAAGCGCAATCTCAGCCCGATTAACACGGTTCATAACAATGGCCCAAAGCATATTGAGGCACGTTTTTCGTCAGTTGAACTGGTTGCCAGCAAGCCTGCCAGCGGCTTAGCGAATGGCGCTCAGTTCCTCGATTTGGCGGGGGATGGTCAGCTTGATGTGGTAACGCTACGGGGGGCCGTACCGGGCTTCTACGAACGCACTCAGGATGAAGGCTGGAAGTCATTTGTTGCTTTTAAGTCGTTGCCTGTACTCGACTGGGATAGCCCGAACCTGAAGTTTATCGACTTGGATGGCGATGGACATAGCGACATCCTAATTACTGAAGACAATTGTTTTGTGTGGCATCCATCCCTAGCAGAAGACGGATTCGGACCAGCGGAGTGGGTGAGTCAGCCTTGGGATGAAGAGAAGGGACCGCGTGTGGTGTTTGCTGACAGTATGCAGTCAATTCATCTGGCGGATATGTCAGGGGATGGGCTGACGGATATTGTGCGGATTCGCAACGGAGAGGTGTGTTACTGGGCGAATCTGGGGTATGGGCGATTTGGGGCAAAGGTGACGATGGACAATGCGCCCTGGTTTGATGTGCCCGATTTGTTTAATCAGCGACGGATTTTGTTGGCTGATATTGATGGGTCTGGAACGACGGATATTCTGTACCTGAGCTCAGAGGGGGTGCAGGTCTATTTCAATCAGTCGGGGAACAGTTGGGCAGCAAAGCGAGTTGTGAGGCGTTTTCCTGCGATCGACAGCATTGCTTCGGTAACGACGATCGACCTGTTGGGCAACGGAACCGTTTGTTTGGTATGGTCTTCGCCCTTGCTGGGAAATACGACCCGCGTGATGCGGTATATCGACTTGATGGGCGGACAAAAGCCGCATCTGCTGATTAAAACAGTAAACAATCTGGGTGCAGAAACGGTTGTGCAGTATGCACCTTCTACTAAGTTCTATCTACAAGACAAGTTGGCGGGACACCCCTGGGTCACAAAGTTGCCCTTTCCGGTTCATGTGGTGGAACGGGTGGAAACCTACGATCGCATCAGCCGCAATCGCTTTGTCACCCGATCGGCCTATCACCACGGTTACTTTGATGGGGTGGAGCGAGAATTTCGCGGCTTTGGCATGGTGGAGCAGTGGGATACTGAGGAGATTGGGACGATTGGGCCTGGAGAAGTCTCATCCGACAGTTCCAATCTGGATGCGGCTTCGTTTGTGCCACCGGTGCATACAAAAACCTGGTTTCACAATGGGGCATATCTCGACCAGGACAGGATTTCGCACCTGTTTATTCACGAGTATTATCAGGGGGATGCCCTGGCGGCGCTATTACCGGATACGGTGCTGGCTGATGGTCTAACGTTGGAAGAACAGCGGGAAGCCTGTCGATCGCTCAAAGGGTCGATTCTGCGGCAGGAAATCTACGCTGATGACGGGACAGATAAGAGCCAGCATCCCTACAGTGTTTCAGAGCAGAATTACACGATCGAGCTGGTGCAGCCAAAGAACACAAATCCTCACGCTGTCTTTTTCGTGCATCCACGCGAGACAATCGATTACCACTACGAACGCAATCCAGTCGATCCGCGTGTCGGTCATCAGGTTGTTTTGCAGGTTGATGAGTATGGCAATGTTTTGAAGTCTGTGGCGATCGGATATGGACGGCGGCAGTCATTGTTATCCAATCCTGAAGATCGGATTAAACAAACTCAAACGCTGATTACTTACACGGAAAATCGGGTCACCAATCCAGTCCTGGAAGAGGATGCCTATCGCACACCGCTGCCCTATGAAGCCTGCACTTATGAGCTAACGGGGCATGGATATAGCGAGAGCGATTTTCCAAAGGAAAGGATAGGCCAAGGCCCTGTCTTAATCAATCTTTTGAATACAGTTCAAACGGCTGCATCACTGGAATACCAGATGCAACCGGATGGCAGTTTGCAAAAGCGCTTGATTGAGCGGGTACGGACGCTTTATCGCAAAAACGACCTTTCGGATGCTCTGCCGCTGGGTGTGCTGGAATCGCTGGCATTGCCCTACGAGAGCTACAAGCTGGCATTTACTCCCGATTTGTTAGCACAGGTGTATGGCGATCGCGTCACAGAAGACGTACTGAGTGAAGGCGGCTATCTCCACAGCGAGGGGGATTCTAACTGGTGGATTCCGTCTGGGCGAGTTTTTCATCATCCAGAAGCAGGTGCAAGTTCTGCCCAGGAGTTGGCCTTTGCCCAGGCACATTTTTTCCTGCCCCATCGGTTTGAAGACCCCTTCAACAATATCACCACTGTTGAATATGACGGCTATGACTTGATGGTGACAACGACTCGTGATGCGATCGGCAATGAAGTCAAAGCTGAGCATGACTACCGCGTAATGCAGCCCAGGGTGGCGATCGACCCGAACCAGAATCGCGCTCAAGTAGCGTTTGACGTTCTGGGAATGGTGGCGGGTGCTGCTGTCTTGGGCAAGGTTGAGGCGGGTGAGTCAGAAAGTGGTGACTCGTTGCAGGAGTTTATCGCAGATTTGAGTGATGAACAAGTGCAAGGGTTTCTGCAACAGCCAAGGGCAACGGCACAGCAGCTTTTGGGCAATGCCACCAGCCGCATAATTTACGATTTACATCGCTTCCAGAAGTCGGGCCAACCTGTCTTTGCAGCCACGATTGCCCGCGAACAACACGTCAATTCAGCCTATGGAATGGAGTCGCCTGTTCAGGTGACGTTTAGTTATTCCGATGGCTTTGGGCGAGAAGTGCAGATGAAGGTACAGGCGGAACCGGGAAATGCACCGCAACGGGAATCGAATGCAGTGAATCCCGATCGACCAGGCAAGTTGATTCTGGAAAATGGCAAGCCGAAACTGACACCGACGAATCCCCGTTGGGTGGGGAATGGGCGCACGGTTTATAACAACAAGGGCAAGCCCGTCAAACAATACGAACCTTTCTTTAGTTCGACCCATCTGTATGAAGCTGAGCCTGAAATGGTGATGGCTGGGGTGACACCGATTTTGTTCTACGATCCGGCCCAACGGGTGGTGGCGACACTGCATCCCAATCACACGTTTGAAAAGGTGGTGTTCGATCCGTGGCAGCAAACTACCTGGGATGTGAACGATACGGTGTTGATTGCCGATCCGAAAACGGATGCGGATGTCGGCAGTTTCTTCGATCGATTACCGGAAACAGATTATCTACCAACCTGGTATGACTTCCGCATTGACCCGGCAAAGGCTCTAGAAGAATGGCCTGATGTCGATCGGCAAGGACGTGCTCATCCTGAGAATGCTCACATTCGCTCTGCCGAAGCATCAGCCGCGAGGAAAGCAGCAAAGCACGCTGGAACGCCAACGGTAGCTCATCTGGATTCGCTGGGGCGCACGTTTCTGACCATTGCTGATAACGGGGATGCAGGTAACTATGAAACTCGCGTTGAGCTGGATATTGAAGGCAATCAGCGATCGGTGATAGATGCGCGTGGGCGCACTGTCATGACCTATGATTATGACCTGTTGGGTGGGCGGATTCATCAGGTGAGCATGGATGCCGCGGAACGGTGGATGCTCAATGATGTCATGGGTAAGCCCATTTATGGCTGGGATAGTCGGGGACATCGGTTGCACCATCGGTATGATGGGGTGCGTCGCCCAACGCAGTTATTGGTCAGCAAGGACTCGGTGGAACGACTGGCAGAACAGGTCATCTATGGTGAAGACCTGCCAAATGACACCCAACTGAATCTACGCGACAAAGCCTATCAGCAATTGGATGGGGCAGGGATTGTTATCAATGAGAACTACGACTTCAAGGGGAATTTATTAACTGCTCGTCGCCAGTTCTTACAGAACTACAAAGATGATGTGGACTGGTTGCGATCGCCCGAATTAGAAAGCGAATCATTTGCCAGCAGTTCAACTTATGATGCGCTCAATCGTCCGATTACACTGACTACACCCGATCGAAGTGTGATTCGGCCTGTTTACAACGAAGCGAATTTGCTGAATGCAGTCGATGCCAATTTGCAGGGTAAGCGAGAAAATAATGAGCCAATCTGGACACCCTTTGTCAAAAATATTGATCACAACGAAAAGGGTCAACGGGAAATCATTGAATACGGTAATGATGCCCGAACAAGTTATACGTATGACCCGAAAACCTTCCGGTTAACCCATCTCTTGACAACTCGTACAACCGAGCGTACACGTCTGCAAGATTTACGCTACACCTACGATCCGGCTGGCAACATTACCCAAATTTCTGATAACGCTCAACAAACAATCTATTTTAATAACCAGGTTGTTTCACCAACAGCAAACTATGTCTATGACGCAATCTATCGCTTAATTGCCGCAGATGGACGCGAACATATCGGACAAATTACAACTCCTCAACCCACCTGGGATGAAAAATTCCGCGTGCATCTTCCCCATCCGAATGAAGGGCAGGCAATGCGTCGGTATGTCGAAGAATATGACTACGATCCCGTTGGGAATATTGAACAAATTATTCACTATTTAGGAAATCTATCGAATTCAAACGAATGTTCTGGATCAGTCGCCTGGAAACGCACCTATGCCTACGATGAACCAAACGAAATACCCAACAATAATGGCTTAATCAGTACCAGTATTGGGACAACAACCGCAGGCACAATCCACGAACAATATACCTATGATGTACATGGCAATATGACTGTTATGCCGCATCTAGCAGAAATGAATTGGGATTTCAAAGACCAGTTACAGCAAGTAGATTTAGGTGGCGGTGGTACTGCTTACTATGTTTATGACGCGGCAGGTCAACGAGTCCGTAAAGTAATTGAACGGCAAAATGGCACTCGTCAAAAAGAGCGGTTTTATTTGGGTGGAGTTGAGGTCTATCGAGAATTCAATGGTAGTGGCGACACTGTGACGCTGGAACGCGAAATGCTGCACGTTATGGATGACAAGCAGCGAATTGCGATCGTTGAAACCCGCACTCAAGACAACGATGGCTCACCCACTCAACTCATTGGCTTCCAACTCAGCAATCATCTCAGTTCTGCAACGTTAGAGCTAGACAATCAAGGTTTCCTCATTTCCTACGAAGAATACTATCCCTACGGCAGCACCTCTTACCAGGCTGGACGCAGCGCCGCAGAAGTCGGACTAAAACGTTACCGCTACACAGGCAAAGAACGAGATGAAGAATCCGGGCTTTACTACCACGGTGCAAGGTATTATGCGCCTTGGATTGCAAGATGGATCAGTTGCGATCCAGCGGGCATGGTGGATGGCACAAATCTGTATGCCTACACGCGCAACAATCCAATCCTCTTTACTGATCCAAGTGGGGAACAATCTGAACCTGAGATAAATTCGCTCGATCCAAACGATCCAAGAAATTATGTTGATTTTGACTCCTTCAGCAGTGGAGCAGTTGGTCCTTGGAGTGACCAAGGACTGCGAGAGTTATGGAATAAAGCAAACCCAGGAAATATGGTAGCAAATCCCCAAATATTTACCATTAGTTCAGCCACTGGTAGAGCGGAGCGTCTAACATATGAAGATGCCAGATCAAAATTAGGCTTGTCGGGAGCAGAATTTGAAAGAGCGATTGGTAGAGGAGATGCTCTAATTCTGCGGAATAACCGACTGAGCATTACAAATCAAAGAACTATAGACCAAATAAATAATCCATCGTTAGCAACTCCTTTGATGAAATTTGCGATTGAGACGTTGCAACGCGATACTGCAAACTTCCATGGAGTTTTTCCTACTGACTACTCTGTAACATTCAGTAGAGCAATTATTTCAGAAAGCATTAGATTAAATGGAGCTGATTCGGGCATAGAAGCTGTGGGTGAGGCTTTTGGATCTGAGAACCTCTCCCAAGGCAGAGCAGCTTTACATTTATATGAAGGGCTAGCCAGACGTGGTGAACATACTGGTTTTGATAAAGTTCAACACTTTGTTGCGTCTGCAGTTTCAGAATATGAGAACACGAGTATTGGGACTGATATTAGACAATATGGTAAGGAGATATTTTATGACGAAATACCAAGTTGGTTCACCGATGATACAGGCTATGACCCCAATGACATGCTAGCCAACAATCGTGGACAAGCCTTTGGAGCAGAGTTGTATAGACGCTATCATCCCGTGAGAGATGCAATTCTAAATCCAATAGATTTTGCAGGAAGGCAAGTAAATGAGGTAGGAACTCGTTTGGAGTATGAAATTAGGAGACTTTATGGCGTGCCATTTTAACTCTCTTGGGTAACGCTTAAAACTCTTTTACTTACCCAAAAATATCACCCACAACTAACTTACAGATTCACTTTTCCAATAGAGCCGCATCTACCAGAAAAAACCATTTTCAAGAAGGGACATGATTTATGCCCAACGTAATTGTTATTCTGCTTCATCCTGCTGAACCGACTAAGGCATAAGACTTTGCGAAGTACCTATCAGGTACAATAAATCCTGATGGTTCAATTGTTCCAACAAAGGTTTTAACCATTACCGCTTACGATTTTTCATTAGCAAAGCGATCGCGTAAAACCCGACACAAAAACACATCTAACTCATAAAAACATTCACTTACCGCTAGATTTAGCCCCCAAAAAAGGAGAATCCTATGCCATCCCTACTTGTCATCCGCCTACACCCAACTGAACCAGTTACCGGTGCTGACTTTACCAATTACCTGAATGGGTTATCCATTACCGCTCACGATCTGTCATTCACCGATCCGACTGGTTCTACTACACCCGCCTTAGGGCCAGCCACTTACATTGCGCCAACATTGCCCCCAATCCCACCCATCCCTCCATCTCGAAGTGTTGCCCCTATTCAAGATCCCGATACCCGCATTGTTCAGCACTTTAGTATCACAACTGACCCCATAACACTTATTGATACTGCACGCGAGTTCCTTGCTGTAGCTACAGCCGTCATCGAAATCCCTGATCCTCCGGCAGGAGGGGAATATCGCACTGCCGATATCCGCTTGGTTATTTCCCGCAACGTTGGTGGAAATGTCAGTGAAATTGTCCATAAGCAAACCTATTACAACGTACCCGTCCGAGCGGGTGGGTTGCCTGTCCCTCCATCCCCCCCGCTCGACCCAAATGTTTTCAAAGATTGGCCAGAAACGAGTCTTCATTTGGCAGTGCCATCTTCCGGATCAACTAGCCCAACCGTCATCTTGCCAGAAGATGGCACCACCCCCAATTTCACTGTTCTGCGAACCGCTGTCGAAGCCGTCCTAACTACTGAACCCGGCATTGCGGTGGCAGATATTGCCAATCTTACCCTTGCCCAATGTCGCCACATTGCCTATGAAATCATTTGGGATCGCATGGCATACCCACTGCCCGTGCCCAAAAAGGCTTTAGCGTCAGATACTCCTGAGCAATCCTTAGCGAGAATATATACTGGACCTCAACCGAGTGATAGTGATGATGAGCGCGATCGACGCATCTTCGAGGGCGATTTACTCACCTATTACACCAGACATAATGCCGAAGCCGAGCGCCTAAAAACCTTTATCTTCTCACTCTCAGCAGCCATTTGGTGCGAAGATGAAAGCAAACTTGCAACCAAAGCAGGGCTTCACTTTCCGATTTTGCTAAACCCATTAACTGGGGAAGCAAAAGTGATTTTGAAAGGGGTAACTATTAGTGTTACTGCTGGTACAGATGCTCAAGGACAGGGTGCATTAACCAATGACTATAACGTTATAGCTACAACAGCCAATAACCCTTCTGGTGTTACTCTTCCTTCCTCAATATTGGGACGCCGGGTTGTTATTGTAAATAAAGGGACAAACCCAATCAATGTGTATCCTGCTACAGGTGGAAATATTGATGCTTTATTGGCTAATGCACCAATTCAAATTCCTGTTGGCGAAACTTTGAAATTTAATGCATCCAGCACTACGCAATGGCACTCAACAGCACGTAGAACTTCTGAAGAAAACCTTCAACCCCTCGTACCATCTTTTGAAGTTCCAGCCGCTTACTTTTATGCCCTGACTGCAACTTTGCCATCCCAGCTCAAGCGGGAAGATCGCTTTAAGATGGTGGCATTAGATGCTGAAGCCCAGCTCGTCACCAATATCACGCAGGCGATCGATGATCAGGTCTTGACTGAACCAGTATTAACAACACAGGGAGGAGTTACCGTCAATCGTTACCAAGCCGCACGGCGGTTACGAGCTTTAGGTTCGGCAAACGAAATCGGCACACCAGAGTTCGTGCTTGATCCAGTTGATCCGGCAACTTCGGCGGCTCGTGGGTTAGTGACTGATTGGTTAGGCTTTACAGGAGCAGATATTAATGCCTTTTGGACAACATTATCCACCGCTAATACCACTGGACATTTAGATTTAATCCTTTGTGCCATTACCAAAGAAAATCCGCCATTAGCACCATTAACCGCTGAAATTAAAAATCCTCCTGTCCCCGATCCTCCTGTCCCCGATCCTCCTGCCCCTAGTTTTGGTGCGGGTGTCAGTAATATAAACGAGCTGGCTGCCAAAAATAACCAAAATTGGGAGGCGTTGCTAAAGTCCAATGCAGAACTGCTCCCTGAGTTCACCAAACCAGGCACAACTCAAGAGCGCATACAAGCTTTTATTCGCCACCTGCGTAAGTTTTTTGATGTCGCCAATGTATTCGATTCTCCCCCTGTCCCGACGATCGCTGAAACTCCCGTGTTCAGTCGTTCACCGGGCAATCCATTAGACCAATTGTTAGCTAATTATCCTGGTGGGTTCTCGTTCAGTGAATGGGATGCAGACCAATTGGCAACCACCGTGTGCAAAATTTTTCCCGGCGATCCAAAAGCACAACAGCAATTCATCGAGTGGTTAAGCTGCATTCAAAGTGTCATCAATCTAACCAATGGCATTAGCCCGATCGAAATCCAATTCTCAGTCATAGAAGCCCTTTGGGCACGAGGCTTTACAAATGGAGACGTGATTGGCAAGTTTTCTAACGCAACAGACTTCACAGAAGCACTGGCTGGCTCAGTTGCCTACGCTTATGCCGGTATCATCTGGGAAAATGCTAGTGTCATCAATCTAACCAATGGCATTAGCCCGATCGAAATCCAATTCTCAGTCATAGAAGCCCTTTGGGCACGAGG